>NZ_JBNJOH010000001.1:0-208284 GCF_050113735.1 Vibrio sp. TRT 2004
GGCTTTGTAAAAGAATTAGGGAAGCGGATTGGTAATATTGCTCTTGGAATTTCTGCCGCCAGAGGTGTGGGTTATGTTGGTTTACTTGTGGGGGCCGTTAGCGGTGTCGATAACATTTTCGAAGCGTGCAAGGTGGATGGTACTGGCGAGTGTGGCAAGACAACAACTCGTGAAGTCGTTGGGTTTATTGGTGGCTGGTATGGAGGCCTAAAGGGCGGAACAGTTGGTGTTAGTCTATTTGTGCTTGCTGTTGGTGTAACGGCCTCAACTCCGATACTTGCTCTTGCTGCCATCGGTGGAGCGGTTGTTGGTGGGGCCGTTGGCGGTGTCGTTGGAGCAACAACTGGCAAAGCGATTGGAGATATCATGTATGAAAAGACAATCGAACTTTATGAATGGGGTGAGGATTTTCTGTGATTGAGGTTCTTAAAGATCTTGAAACTATTGTTGTTGGTTTGCTTTCTGCTTATGCCATTGTTTGGTCTGTGCCAGCTGTCTTTATGAGTGCAGTTGTTAGCTTAGGTAGTTTAAAACATATAATTTTTATTGATCAGCAGTTAGCGAAAGATCTTGATAAGTATTATGACCACAATGGTTATATGCGTCCTAAATATCAATTGTCTTGGGAGATTGGTAGCCGTTGCTTTGATTATTGGGTTAAATACCCATTCATACGTAAGCGTTCAACAACCAAATCAACGAAATTTAAAGTGTTTATGTGGGTTAATGCTTTAGGTATGTGGAGCTATATAGGAATTATATTTTCAACTTTTATTGAAAAATTGCTTGGTATTTAACTTTGATACAAGCACTTGTCATGTTTTCGACTCGGTCTTCGAGCTATTGGATGTTCCGCTCTGAGGAATCCCCTGATGATTTAGATAAAAATCGGCTTTGTTTCCTAATTCGATTTCAGTTAAAAACACGCCTAACATGACTAAATGTTAGGCGATCACCATCGTTTCGGGCATACTAGTCCTGTGAGCTTGTTTAACGCTTTTATCATGGCGTAAGTTTCACCAACCTGAGCATTGTAGTTTGTCAGACTTAATCGCCCACCGAACAACTGCTTAACTCGATACATTGCTGTCTCTGATAGTGAGCGTTTATGATAGCCGTACTGCTTTTTCCACTTATTGTTGGAGCCGTAGAGCTTTTGGCAACCTACCGCTAAATTCCTAGGGTGGCCACTCTCCCAGAAGGCAGCCCCTTCTCTAGGAGGGATGAGTACTTCCTTAGCTCTATAGCCTTTCTGTTCTTGGGGCTAACGGGACGCGAGCTTAATGTGACAGCGATTCACCTCCCTTACGCTGCTCCTGAATATCACCGCCAGTATCAGCAGCGCTTTGCTTGTCAGGTGAAGTTCAATCAGGATGAGTTAGTACTGCGGTTTGATGCCGAGCGGCTTGCGGTTCAGTTCGGATGTTCTGAGAGAACGTTGAGACGGCACTTGGAACAGTGCTGCACGAGTTATCAGCAGCTTTTGAATGAAGTGCGTGCCGATCTGGCTAAAGAGTATCTGGTTGGGACGCGTTTAACGGTAGAAGAGATTGCGTTTCGCCTTGGCTACAGTGATAGCGCTAATTTTCGTCGAGCATTTAAACGCTGGACAGGAACAACTCCCCAACACTTCAGAGCATAAATCTAGCGGCACAGATAGAACAAATGCCAGCAAAAATGCTGGCATTTGGTCGATAAATGGATGAGCTTTAAGATTATTCGCTTTCGCGATTAGAAGCCCATACGTACATCAGTTCAAGAGCAATGGTTGCTCCTGCAAGCGCTGTAAGGTCACTCTGGTCATAAGGTGGAGAGACTTCCACTACGTCCATGCCAACAACGTTGATGCCAGCTAAACCACGTAGAATCTTCAACACTTTATCTGAGTTCAGACCGCCACAAACGGGTGTTCCTGTACCTGGAGCGAAGGCTGGATCGAGACAGTCGATATCAAACGTTACATACACTGGCTTATCACCAATGATGTCACGAACACGTGCTACGATGTCCTCTGTGCTCAGATCGTTCGCTTCCATCGCATTGATAACGTTGAAGCCGTGACCATCTTGTTTGTATTCAGTACGGATACCGATCTGAACCGAATGCTTCGGTGAAATCAGCCCTTCGTTTGGCGCATGATAGAACATGGTGCCGTGATCATAGCTGCTGCCGTTAGCATAAGTATCGGTATGTGCGTCAAAGTGGATCAGAGCCATCTCTCCGTGATGTTTCGCGTAAGCGCGTAAAATCGGCAAAGTGATGAAGTGATCGCCACCCAAAGCTAACATGGTCTTGCCGCTTTTTAGGATTTCACTGGTTGCCGCTTCTAAACGGTAAGTGAAGTCTTCAGCATCGCCACAATCAAACACTAAGTCGCCCGCATCGATAACTTTCGCACGGTCGAAGACGTTGAAGTTCCATGGGAACTTTTTGCCTTCCCAAGCCAGATTGACTGACGCGCGACGAATCGCATCCGGCCCCATACGTGCACCTGGTCTACCTGATGTCGCCATATCTAGCGGCACACCGAATACCACCAAATCGGCGTCGGCTGAAACAGGGTTGCGCAGGTACGGCTTGCGCATAAAACTCATCGAGTTTGAGTAGAGTGAATAATCAGTCTTAGTGAACAAATCATTCATTTAAAAATCCTCTAAATAGGTGTAACCCGCTAGGCCACCTTCTAATTCTTCTAGAACGGTTTTCTGCTCGCTCGCTTCTACGCGCTCGGCAACCAGTTCACGATAGTGGTGACGAATCTTATCGACGTCGATATGAACGTAACGCATCATGTCCTCAACGGTATCACCCACGTCTATACGCTCAATGACCGTGTTGCCCGTGTCGTCAACCGTGACAACCGCGCTGTGAGTATCACCAAATAGGTTGTGCATATCACCAAGGATCTCTTGGTACGCGCCAACGAGGAAAAAGCCCATTAAGTATGGTTTGTCTTTGTTCCAAGCGGGCACTGGCAAGGTAGTTTCGATGCCTTGACCTTCAACGTACTGTTCAATTGCACCATCTGAGTCACAGGTGATGTCCAACATGACCGCGCGACGGTCTTCCACATTTTCCAAACCTGATAGAGGCAGAATAGGGAAGACTTGATCGATACCCCAAGCATCCGGTAGAGACTGGAACAGCGAGAAGTTGACAAAGAACTTATCCGCTAGTCGTTCGTTCAGCTCGTCCAGAATTGGGCGATGGAAGCGGTTTTTATTGCTCATTTGGCGGCTTAGTTCGAAGTAAATTCGAAGCGAAAGCTGCTCTGCCCATGCACGTTGCTGAAGATTCAGTACACCAGTCGCAAACTGAGAATGCACTTCTGCTAAGTCACTTTGAGTATCGTTATAGATCTCGATCAGAGCTCGTGCATCGCTGCCATCTTGGAGGTTTTCCCAGCTACGCCACATATTTTGTAGCAAAGTTGGGTCTTCTGCATCGGGTGCAACCACATGCTCTGGATGATACGCTTCCGTACCAATAACGTTCGTGATCAATACCGCATGATGAGCAGTTAAAGAACGACCTGACTCTGAAATAATAACAGGAACTGGCTGTTCATACTGCTGACATACGTCGCCCACAGTGCTCACGATGTTGCGAGCATACTCGATCAGACCGTAGTTCATCGAGTTTGACGATTGGCTGCGAGTGCCATCGTAATCAATCGCTAGACCACCACCAATGTCGAAGTATTTGATGCTAGCCCCCATAGCACGCAGTTCGCAGTAAAAGCGAGCAGACTCATTAACGCCATTGCGGATATCGCGAATGTTAGCCATTTGCGAGCCAAGGTGGAAGTGTACCAGTTGCATTGCATCTAGCTGATCTTCCTGTTTTAGGCGTTCGATAACGGTCAATACTTGAGAAGCGGCTAAGCCGAACTTCGATTTTTCGCCACCGCTTGATTGCCATTTGCCCGCTCCTTGTGAAGCGAGTCGGATGCGGAGACCTAGGCGCGGTTTAACGCCTAAACTTTCAGCTTCTTTTAGTACCAAATCAAGCTCAGAAAGCTTCTCTAGTACGATAAATACTTTGTGACCCAGTTTCTCGCCGATCAGGGCAAGGCGGATGTACTCTCTGTCTTTGTAACCGTTACATACGATCACTGAGCTGGCTTTTTGCGCCAGTGCGAGTACAGCGAGCAATTCAGGCTTACTGCCAGCTTCAAGACCAAGTTGTTTTGTTTCCAACTGAGCCTGACTTTCCAGGATTTCGTCAACAACTTCTTTTTGCTGGTTAACCTTAATTGGATAAACCAACAAATAGTTATTTTGGTATTGGTTTTCTTCAATCGCTTGGTTAAACGCTTGGCAAATACCATGCACGCGTTGGTGCAAAATCTGTGGGAATCGAACTAGTACTGGCAGGTTGAGTTGCTTTTGCTCTAGCTGCGAAACGATGTTACTCAATGGAATTTGGTGCGCGTTATCGCTGCGAGGTGATACATACACCTCACCCTGATTGTCGATACCATAGAAGCCTTGGCTCCAGTAGTGAACATTGTAATCAGCGCGAACACGGTCAAGTTTGGAAATGTTTTCCACATCAAATCTCACAAAGACAGAGATAAAAAAACATGATTCAGAATGGCCTGAAATCATACCTGATACGGGGCTGGATAGGGTTAAAAGCCGTCGTGTCGAGCGCATTAACGGATAAATATTAGCTTGAGTCCAACAAAACAATTTTGTCGCCACGATTGAATATGAACTCTGTGAGTTATATTAGAGCCTTTATCTGGACTTAGTGAAATTCAATCACAAGACTAACCTTTATTTGGCTAGGTTGAACCGCTAAAATGGGCACAAATTGAATAGTGTTGGATGAAACATGGCAAAATTAACACTCCAAGAGCAAATGCTAAAAGCGGGCTTGGTGAACGAGAAAAAGCTTAAAAAAGCGAAGAAAGGTTCTAAAAAATCGCGTGTTCAAGCACGTGAAGTCAAAGCTGCAGTTGAAGAGAATAAACGTCAGCAACAAGAACGTGATAAAGCGCTGAGCAATGAACAGAAAGAGCAACGCTTGAGCAAAGAAATTCAGGCGCAAATTAAACAGTTGATCGAGATGAATAAAATCGATCTTAAAGACGGTGACATCAAGTACAACTTTACCGATGGCACGTTAGTAAAATCTGTTTATGTTGAGTCTTTAGTTCGTGATCAACTGGCAAAAGGGATCTTGTCTATTGCGCGTAGTGAAGAGTCTTACGTTGTGATTCCTAGCAGTGTCGCCAAGAAAATTGCATTGCGTGATGAGAGTGCGATCATTGAGCAGAATGCGCCAGCTGAAGACCTTCCAGCAGAAGATGATCCATACGCTGATTTTGTCGTGCCAGATGATTTGATGTGGTAGAGCAAAATACCGACAAATAAAAAACCAGCCACTAGGGCTGGTTTTTTTTAATCTTAAATAGATGACGCTAAGGTCAATCTAAAATTAAGCAGCTACAACGTTAGCAGCTTGTGGGCCTTTTTGACCTTGTTCAACTTCGAAAGATACGTGTTGACCTTCTTTCAGAGTTTTGAAACCTTCAGAAGCGATTGCACGGAAGTGTACGAATACGTCAGCGCCGCCGTTTTCAGGAGTGATGAAACCGAAGCCTTTCTCTTCGTTGAACCATTTAACGATACCAGTAGTTTTGTTAGACATAATCTGTCCCTTATATAAATTGAATTAATCTTCGTTTATGCGCTGAAAATTTGAACTATTTAATGTAACAATGAAGCTAAGGGAAACACAGAGGATAACGCCGGTAACGCAGGAATTCTAAGGATTTACTTTTGACTTGCAGTTTCACTAATAACTCTGAATTGCAGAGCGAATAAATCTTACCTTATTCCACACGGTTGTAAAGAGATATTTTGCTAAAGTTGGTTATTTTTTGCTCACATTGACATTAAAGCCCTCATTGAGGGCTTTAATTGAGTAGAACGACAACCTAAGAAAAAATCTTTTTATCACGGAGAGTTAACTTAGATCTTCTTAAAGATGATCGAAGTGTTGATGCCACCAAAGGCGAAGTTGTTACTCATCAGATATTCGACCTCTAACTCTCGACCATTGCCAGTGATGTAATCAAGGTTGCCACACTGCTCGTCAAGAGAGTCTAAGTTCAATGTTGGGCTGAACCAACCAGTGTGCATCATCTCTAGGCTTAACCACGCCTCAATCGCACCACAGGCCCCAAGAGTATGACCAAAATAACTCTTTAGAGAACTGATGGGTACCTTGCCTAGTGCGTTGGCTGTTGCGTTACTCTCTGCGATATCACCACGATCAGTGGCGGTTCCGTGTGCCGAGACATAGTCGATCTGCTCCGCTTTGATGCCTGCATTTTCTAATGCCATCTCCATACAGATTTGCATGGTTTCCATCTGTGGTTGGGTGACATGGGCTGCATCACAGTTGCTGGCAAAGCCAATGATTTCAGCGTAGATTTTAGCGCCGCGAGCCTTAGCATGTTCATACTCTTCTAGAATCAACAAGGTGTCGAAATTCGTTACAAACATGAACTGACGGCACTCGAGTTCATTGACCAGCGCTCGCTGCTTACGGTCACGGATCATCAAGGTAATCCCTATCAGATAGAAGCCGATTATGTGCTCGATGCCAGTGGCTTTGGACGTGTTCTACCAAGAATGCTCGATCTTGAAGAGCCATCGTGTCTTCCACCACGTAAAGCGATTTTCACTCATATCGTTGACAACATTGACGTTGAAGATATGGAGTATGACCGCAATAAGATTCTGATCTCTGTCCATCCTGATAATCATGATGTTTGGTACTGGCTAATTCCTTTTTCCAATGGCGTGTGCTCATTTGGTATTGTTGGTGAGCCTGAGTTCTTCGACAAGTACCCACAAGACAAGATAGAGGCAATTGAACAGCTGGCTAGTGAGGAGCCGGGTTTGGCTCGCTTGTTGGCGAATGCTGAGTATCCTAACCCTGCTGGCGAACTCGGTGGTTATTCAGCCAACGTTAAACATCTTGCGACATCGCACTACGCTTTGCTTGGTAACGCGGGCGAATTTCTTGACCCAGTGTTCTCTTCTGGCGTGACTATTGCGATGAAATCGGCACACTTTGCGGCAGATTGTATTGTTCGTCAGCTCAGTGGACAGGCCGTGGATTGGCAAAAAGAGTATGCTGAGCCTTTGATGGTTGGCGTTAACACCTTCAGAACCTACGTAGAAGGTTGGTATAACGGCACACTACAAGATGTGATCTTCTATCAGCGCCCAAACCCGCGTATTAAAGAGATGATTAGCTCAATCTTGGCTGGATATGCTTGGGATACTGATAACCCATATGTCAAAAATAGCCAGCAACGATTAGCGACCTTGGCGGAATTGGTTAGAGAAGACAAAAACGTCTAGATTTTGATACGGCTCAAGGTTCGGATTGGCTAAATAGGCCATTTCTGCTCATACTTTCAGTGTGAAATAAAGGAGGTTGGGGATGAAAAACGAACTTGATCCGAGCAAAATTCTTATGGCATATGAAACCGTTATGGCGAATGGAACGCCAACTGAGCACGGTAAAATATATGAAGGGGTGGAGGCATTCTCCGACTATGATGGCTATAACGTCTATATGCGGGGGAATGGCGTCGAGTTAAAAGTTGGTTTTCACAACACCTACCACCTCGACTATGACCAAGAACATCTGCGTGACAGCTTTCTTAAGAAAGTGGCGATGCTCGCTAAATAGACAAAGCCCTGAACGTATTGCGCTCAGGGCTTTTAATTTGGTGCTTAATCTTCTTCTACTAAGCTTGCGTCTTCTGAGTAGTCATCAGCGCCTGCTTCAGGTTTATTGCGGCCATTTAGAGTATGGAAACGCTTGCGGCCACGAGCTAACTGAACATATTTAAGCCATACACGCTCAAGTTTTGATTTCGCTTTGCCTGGATGGACTAATACTTTGACAAAATGTTTCTCTTCGGCGTTTTCAGGCGTTAAATCACCAGACTCTAAGCCAAGCATAGTGTCGCCATAAAGCGTTAGAATTTCTTCCTCAGCAAGCGTAAAATCGCCAGACTTAGCGAATCCTCGTGGGAACTTAGTATTGTCGTAAAAACGTTTTTTGCCATGACGAAATTCGGTGTCAGACATTTTGTTAGCCTCTAATTGATCCTAAATGGGTGACCTAGAGCGAAAGTTAGGCGTAAAATTAACAAAAGAAAAACAAAACCTTTTTATCATTACTATTGAATAGTTTTATTAAATTTAGATAACACTTTAGTGACCTGAAGATTATAAGAATTCATCGAACTTGCTAACATTGCAAGATTGTCGGTAGAGGAAAACCAATGGACGTAAAAGTCTTTAGAACGTTTTTAGAACTGGCTCAAGTCAGACATTTTGGCAAAGCGGCAGAGAATCTGTACATCACCCAAGCGGCTGTTAGTGCCCGCATTAAACAACTTGAAAGCTACTTTGATACCCAGCTATTTATTCGAGACCGAAACAACATCAAGTTGACCTCTTCTGGTGAACGACTCATCGGTTATGCCGAAGTCATGGTGAGTACTTTACAACAGGCTAAACTGGAACTTTCGTTGGAAAGTGGCAAAGCCCTGCAATTAACTTTAGGTGGTACTGCCAATGTGTGGGATGCCTATCTTCAGAACTGTCTCAGCCTAGTGACCGATGAATTTGAAGGTTATGGCTTTATGGCTGAGATCTTGGGCCGCGAAGCATTAACTCGTCAATTGCAAGAACGCACCCTCGATATGGCTTTCGCCTTTGATCAAATTAAAGCAGATGAACTTCACTGTAAAAAAGTCGCCGATGTCGTGCTTGTGCTGGTCTCGACTAAGCAAGATGCGTTAGATACGGTATTTGAAGATAAGTATGTCTATGTTGACTGGGGGACGAAGTTTGCCTCTGAGCACGCGGAGCGTCACGCTAGAATCGCAGCGCCTTACTTACGTACATCTACAGCCAGAATTGCTTTGGAATTCATCCTTGAAAAAGGTGGAAGTGCTTACTTACCAATCTCCCTCGTCGAGCCCTTCTTAGCAAGTGGACAGCTGTTCAAAGTTCAGGGAGTTGAGGATTGGTATCGTCCTATCTACCTCAGCTATCGTAAAGCGAGCAGTTCGGTAGATGCGATTAAGCAAGTGGAAGAGTTGGTGAAAACGATTGACCCAGTCACTGCATATAGCTTGCAGCAGATGGCAGATTTTTCCGTCGCTGAATAACTCGCTTTAAATCAAAGCCTCGCTAATGCGAGGCTTTATTGTATCTATGTTGGACAAGATAGCTGCTAACGCTACCTTGCGACTACTGCTTTTAAAGGCTCATTAAGCTCTCAATTGACTCCTCAATCGTTAATTCATGATAGCGACGTATCGACTGACCATCGAAGGCATCAATTAAAATTTTGTCGATATTGATGGGGCCGTGTTGGTCAATAATGCCTAAGATTTGTTCAACATTATCGCATGTCATAGTGAGATCGCTTTTAAGCACAACAGTGCAAGAGTGTAGATGCATAGCCAACTTCCTTATTATTTTTTAAGGTTTCATCTATAACTTTAGATGAGGAAAATGGCTTCGCAATCTCATTGAGTGCCGAAAATGGCTAGTATTTATTGTTATCCGATTTAGAATTTAAATAACAGTTTGAAGCGTATCGGAAAAATGATGGCTCAGGGAATGACATTTTTGACAAAAAAAGATTGCCATAACGCGAGAATGGCAAGAGACAGCCGTTTTGATGGGTGTTTTTACGTGGCAGTGAAAACCACAGGAATCTTTTGTCGACCGATTTGCCCAGCAAATCTACCCAAGGAAGAAAACGTCGAGTACTTTTTTGATAAGGCCCTCGCATTGCAGGCGGGTTATCGACCTTGTTTACGCTGCCGCCCAGATAGTGCGCCAAGTTCTTGGGCATGGAAAGGCGTCGAGGCGACATTTCAGCGTGCGGTTAAGTTAATTGAACAAGGCGCTTTGCAACACGCTTCTTTAGTCGAACTCTCTGAGCGACTCGGGATCTCAGACCGCTATCTACGTAAGTTGTTCAGCCACTATATTGGCATGTCCCCCAAGCAATACGCGCTGTGTTATCAATTGATGTTCGCGAAGCAGTTGCTGCATACCAGCCGTCTCTCCGTGACAGAGGTTGCTTTGGCGAGTGGATTCAATAGTCTTCGTCGTTTTAATGATGCGTTCAAGCAGCAGCTGAAATTGACACCGTCCCAGATAAAGAAGGATTTGGTGGCTTGTGCAGAGACGAATCATATCGATCTTGCTTACCGAGGCCCCTTTGATTGGCAGCACATGCTCGATTTCTATCGTTTGAGAGCGATCGACGGATTGGAACGGGTGGGGGCAGACGACTATCAACGTTGCTTCGAGTTGGAAGGGCAAGCCGGTTGGTTTTGTGTATCAAACCCCAAAACGGGCATTGTAAGATTGCAGTTTAAACTCGATGATATTTCGTGCCTGAGGTCGTTGGTTAATCAGGTTCGGCGTATGTTCGATCTCGACAGTGACTTGTTACTGATCGAGAAACATTTACATGACATCGAGCCAAAGCTAATCAAGCAATCGGGTATTCGTATCCCTGGGGTTTGGAGTCCTTGGGAAGCGGGGGTCAGGGCAATTCTTGGTCAACAGGTCTCTATCAAAGCCGCCATTGGGCAATTGAACTTGCTGGCAACCACTTTGCAGCCAGATGGCGTCACGCATTTCCCCACTCCGAGTGAAGTGAACGGTGCAGATTTATCATTCTTGCGGATGCCTCAAAGCCGCAAGGATACGCTGGCAAGATTTGCTGCCTACATGACCTGTCACCCTGATGCGCCACCGGAGTCCTGGCTTGAATTAAAGGGAATCGGACCATGGACGATGAACTATGCGCGTTTACGAGGCGCTTCAGAACCTAACTGTTTTTTGGAGAGTGACCTAGTGGTGAAAAAAGCACTCAAGGCTTTCCCCAACCTCACTACGAATGCAGTTTCTCCTTGGGGAAGCTACGCAACCTTTCATTGTTGGAGTCACGCATGACAAACTACTACACCACATTTCAATCACCATTAGGTGTCATGATGCTGCAAGCGAACCAAGAGGGGCTAGTCGGTGCTTGGTTTGAAACTCAAACGACTCAGCCAGACAGTTTGGGGATCTACACGGAAGACAACCCCATTCTTTGCCAAGCGGTTGTCCAATTGACTGAGTATTTCTCTGGCTCTCGTACCAATTTTGATCTTCCTGTTGCAGCCAAAGGCACCGTATTTCAGACTCAAGTTTGGAAGGCGCTAGCCACTATTCCATATGGAGAAACCTGGAGCTATCAGGATCTTGCTAATGCGATTGGTAACCCCAAGGCTGTTAGAGCCGTAGGGTTAGCGAATGGTAAAAATCCTGTTTCTGTGATTGTACCGTGTCACAGGGTGATTGGAAAAAGTGGTAAGCTAACAGGGTACGCAGGAGGCGTAGAACGCAAAGCGCAGCTTTTGCAGTTAGAGCAATCGGAGTGATGGAATGGTAACACGGATAAAAAGTACTGCGTTGTTGGTGTGTGGTTTATTGCCAGCCGCCCTAATGGGGTGTTCAGAAGAGAAGACTGAACGTATTCTCAACAAGCAAACGTATTCGTTTGAAGGGGTCTTCGAAAACCAGTACAACAGTGATCTGCTGGAATTTAAAGACGCTCAAGTGACTTTTATCAAGGAGAACCATCTGGATGTGATAAAAACGTTTGAAGTGAAAGATAACTATCTGACCATCCAGATGCGCAATAGCTCGAAGGAGAAGCGTGAAGACATCGTAATGCGAATTCACGGCGATAACGAGTTACTGACGTGCAACGTGTGTGCGAAATACCAGTTGGCCAGTACGTGGCAAAAGAGAGATTTCTCTCCTTTGCCCGCTGAAGTGATTAAGTAAAGAGAGCACCATTTAGCAATAGATGGGCAGCAATACTAGCCACGTAGCCCATCGCGATGACTGGCAGCCATTTCAAGTGACCAAAGAAGGTGTATTTTCCATGCGCCGCTCCCATCAATGCTACACCTGCTGCTGAGCCTATCGACAATAAGCTTCCTCCCACACCAGCAGTAAGAGTGACCAATAACCAGTTGCCCATACTCATGACTGGCTCCATGGTCAATACCGCAAACATCACTGGGATATTATCGACAATGGCAGAAAGTATTCCGACCATCACGTTCGCTAGCACCGGATCCCATTGGGTATACATGACTTCAGAGATCATACCTAAATAGCCTAGAAGGTTCAGGCCGCCAACGCACATCACGACGCCATAGAAAAATAACAACGTGTCCCATTCTGCATGAGAGACGCGTCGGAACACGTCAAAAGGCACCACTGAGCCTAAACGTTTTAACGCATGATCATCTCGATTTTCTATTGCCCGCGCTGCTTTTTTATGTAGAGAAGCTTTAAGGGTTTTGCGCAAGAAGAATCCGAAAAATTGCAGATAGGCGAGCCCCATCATCATACCGACCACGGGCGGAAAGTGCAGGACAGCATGAAAAGCAACCGCTGTTGCTATGGTAAGAACAAACAAAAAGACGATGCGCCTAGCTCCTCGTTTTAGCTCGACATGTTGGTGGACGACATCTGGGCGAGTCTTAGGAATGAAGAACGACATAATAAACGCTGGCACAAGGTAGTTGATGACGGAGGGTACAAACAAGGGCATGAACTCTCCAAACGAGACGTGCCCTGCCTGCCAAACCATTAGAGTGGTGATATCACCAAATGGACTGAAGGCACCTCCGGCATTGGCCGCGATAACGATGTTGATACAGGCTAGATTAATGAATTTGGTATTATCGCCTGCAACTTTCATCACGACTGCGCACATTAGCAGTGCGGTGGTCAGGTTATCGGCGATCGGTGAAATAAAGAAGGCGAGAATACCGGTTAGCCAAAAGAGTGATTTAAAGTTAAATCCTTTGCCGACCATCCAAGCCTGAAGTGCATCGAACAGCCGCCTCTCTTCCATTGCGCTGATGTAGGTCATCGCAACTAACAAAAACAGCAATAACTCCGCATACTCAAGCAGGTTATGTTCCAACGCAGCCTTAGCAACTTCAACCTGATCGTATTGGGAATAGACGTAACCAATCATTGCCCAGATTAAGCCTGCGGCAAGTAATACAGGTTTTGATTTCCTTAGCTGCAGGTACTCCTCTAGCATCACCAAGGTATAGGCGATAGCGAAGATGATGAGCGATGCATAACCAATGGTGGATTGGGTTAATGGTAAAACTTGTGTGTTCGAGGAAGCAGCAAATGTTGAAAAAGGTAGCAAAAAGAGGGTGACAAAAAGGGACCACTGCAATTTCATACTTTCACTCCTTGGAAAGCTGATTGTTGTTATCGTAAAACTATTCTAGAGAGGATTTAGCTGTGGTTATGTGAGATAAGTTGGATCCGATTGTATTCATTAAACATTTGTGATCTAAATGTTTGTTTTTTTTGTGGCGATAACAAGTAGAGTTATTGCTTATAGAGGAAAAGATCCCCCCCTGACATTAGAGTCAGGGGGGATCTTTTTGTCTGTAGTGTAACTTATATGGCGAAATATTAGTTAAAGAGGTTGGTAAAAGAAGTCATCGTCCTTACACTGACTTGTGAGTCGTCATAGTCATATAAACCGAGATTACCTGTGGTTTTATCGTGTCCAAGCTTTTGGTCAAAAAAGACATTGTTCAGGTTGTCACTGTTTTCTAACCACTCCCAGCGCTGGCTTAATTTCATCGCACAGGGCTGCAATCTACCCAGTGACTCTCCGTCGAGACATTTCTTGTTGGTTGTGCTCACGTAGCGACCAAACTGATCATAGATAAATGATTGTTGAGCACTATTAGAAAGACAATTGCGCGTGCTTAGCGTACCGTTGCTACTCGTTTGAATACATCGGTTATTAAAACTCGCAAGTTGTAGATTGACAGGTCGACCTCCCGTAAATACAGGGTGTGTCCAATCGACGGTGAAGCTGGTGTTAACACCAACTCTTCGGCGTGGAGTGTCTTCAAAACTATGGTAGGAAAAGTGATTGCCAAAGAAGTAATAGTGGTAATAACGCCCGTGATAGAATGGACGCATGTTGACCGAAGACTCAATTGTAAAGCGTGTGGTTCCTGTCTCGTTTGCATTGGCTTTATAGATAACATCCATTTTTGGGACAAAACCTGAGTACGAAATCGGGCTTATACGGTTGAGATCAACAGGATATCTATCCCATACAAACACTGTATCGGTTCGTTTGTTCATCAAAGAGGCTGCGGTCCGAAATTGCTCTCGGTTCCACTTGAAAGTTATGTTTCTTGGCCCATTGGTGTTACGTTCAACACGATAATCGGACGTGTTAAAGGTTAGCCAACGGCTCTGATTATAACTCGCTTTAGCTTCTAGTTTTCTCTTAGCGTTTTCTAAGTTGCCGGATATCCCCAGTTCGAAACCAGATACTTCTCTTACTTCATATTGTGAGTTGATGTTGGATCTGGGGAATGTTTTTAATACCTGCGCTTTGCTATTCGAAGCATTAAATGTGAATCGATAATCTTCAGCGATAGCGTCAGTTACCCATTCTGTGTCGTAAGCATTTGACGTAGCTGACGTCCGATTATATGTCCTATGAGTATCGAGTTTATTGTTTAGGTTAATTCCAGCGCCGGACGATTCGTCATCTAAGCTAATACGAACGATTTTTGCGTCGGGAGTTGCTGAACCTGTTGTACCATATTGCAATGAACGTGCGAGACTAACTCGATAAATCAAAGATATATTAGGATAACTACAAAGGTACTTTTTAGAGTTGGGTGAACCAAAAAGTCGGGATTTTTGAAATCGACATTCATCGAATGTTATCCGTCGATTGACGTTTAAATAAAATGCTACGTGTGGAAGAGCCGCAGTGTTTTCCGACCGAGCGAATGAAGACGTATCGGTCTCAGTACTCAGTTCCAAATTACTCACGTTAGGATCATCTTCACTATCGACAGGAGAGAACATTAACTTCCCTTTGTATCTACTGACTATGAGAAAGTCACTGTCAAAAGTTAAGCCAATTTGTTGCCTCAACATTGATTTCGCTTGTTGTTTTTGCTCCTCGTCTTCAATCATGCTGAAATCGACAAGATAGCGATGATTTTGATTTAAAATGTCATCATTAACTGTCTTCATGGATGGGATATTGTTCTCATTGGTGAGCCAATAATCCGCATTAAAATATCTCACTTGGCTGCTATCTTGAAGGCTACTAAGCATCTGGACAGCTCTGCCTTGCGGTTCGTTAATGTTCGCTTGCGCAGTGTTAATAAAAGCTAAGCTTGCAAGGATAGCTATAGCATTGAGTGTTTTATTTCTCGGCATCACAAAAACACCTCTATGTAATCATTGTGCTAATTAATTCTGTTTTTTCCTACAATTGTGTTTTCTATCTCAATTAATAAAATAAATGATAGTGCCCAGTGATAAGGAAAATAAACAGAAGGCTATTAAGTCGTTATTAGATAACCACGTAGGCAGTATTGATACATGGCTAGCTAATATTGATAACCTAATTGTTAATTATGTTGGCTCAGTATCTAAGTTAAATATTTGTTAAATTTCAGTCGTTTCATTGCTTATCCCTTCTTGGGATGATGAATGTATACAGTTAAATGTGGTGATATTTGAACGAGTGTTGTAAAAAAACCTTCATTTAATTTAAATAAAGACAATTACTAAGTTAGTGAAGTATAAATTAGTTAAACCTCTATTTTTATGGGTCGGTTCCATTATTATTGTCAGGATATTCCTTGTGTAAGAAATATTTACCCGCTAATGAAGTAGGATTTGAGTTTATTACGTAGCCATTGGTTGGCTGGATTGAATTTCATTCGATTGTGGGCCATTAAGCGATATTTGACAGGGATACTGGTGAAAGGTGCATCCATAACTTGTAAATCGAGTCTATCTGCAAACTGGTTGGCAAGGCTTTTAACCACAGCGGCGAGGCAGTCACTGTTGGAAATCATGGTCATCTGCGACACTAGCGAGTCGCACTCCGCAGCAACTCGTCTCTCACCAATTGACTCTTCGGTGAAATAGTCGGCGAGGTAAGCCTGTTCCCTTCTCATCTTTAGTGTAACGTGCTTCTCTTCGTAAAATTGTCGGAGATCGACTGACTTATTAATCCTTGGATGTCCCCGGCGGGCAATGATGCAGATTTGATCGTCAAACAAGAACTCAGAAAAGAATGAAGGGGCAGAGTAGTTGGCAAAATCAATCGCGAGATCGGCTTGTTGTCGATTGAGGTTGTTGATCAGTTTCTCTTCACTCGACAAGGTTGGATGTAGTTCGATTTCAACGTTCCCCAGTTCCTTATCCGCATCGATTTTCGGCAGTAAGGTAAGCATGATGGGCTCTGTTGTGTAGACCACAAAACGACGTGAATGCTCGGTAGAAAATGCTTCAATACCTTGTATCGCGTTATGAATCTGACTCAGCGCAGGTTCAATTTGGCGCACTAACTCTTGTGCCTGATGGGTAGGCGCAATTCCGCGACCAGCTCGAACAAACAGTTGAACGCCGAGTTGTTTCTGCAAACGTTTCAAGACACCACTAACACCTGGCTGGGTTAATCCCAATACCTCAGCGGCAAGAGTAATCGAACGCTGTTGATAAACGGTAATGAATATTTTCAGCAAATTGAGGTCAATGTTGTCATTGCTCATTCTGGTTCCTTCAATACATAACAAAATGCGATGTTTCAAATAAAGTTACATGCATGTATTTAGATGTGTCAATTGAATAAAGTACATTTGTACCCAATAACGAGACACTATGAGGCTCCCTATGACTCGACGTTTTTTACCCTCAGCGATTTCATTGGCACTTATCGTTTCACACTCTGCTCTGGCTGACTATGCCAGTTTAGAAACGTACCAAGGCAACCCTGCGACTGAGCATACTAAGAGTGCAAACCAAGAACTTGCTAAACAACTGCCTTGGCAAGATGTATCAGCATTTGAGCGCACCAAGAAAGGTCTTATTGCGGAATTTGGTAGTCATCAGGCTGGCGAGTTAAAAAAGCGCTTTGATTACATGGCGGAGATGAATCTTGAACAACTGCCAGCAACGGTAAACCCGTCTATTTGGCGTCAGGGGATGCTCAACTATGCGGCTGGTGGTCTGTATCAAGTGACGGATGGTGTCTACCAAGTCCGAGGCGCGGATCTGTCCAACATGACTATCTACCGCACTGATAATGGCTATGTTATTCATGATCCTTTGTTATCCAAGCAAGCCGCCGCTGCCTCATGGGAATTTGCCAAAATGCATCTGCCAAAGGTCAATGGTGAACACAAGATTACCGGTATGATCTATTCGCATATGCACGCTGACCATTTTGGCGGCTCTCGAGGCATCATAGAGTCTGGTGATTTCATTGAAGGTGCGCCGATCTATGCACCAAACGACTTTATTAAAGAGCTGGCAGATGAAAATGTGATAGCGGGTACCGCGATGAGTCGCCGTGCTAACTACCAATACGGTACCACTTTAGATAACAACCCTCAGGGTATTGTTGATAATGCTCTTGGCTTGGGCACTTCGCGCGGAGAAGTGACTTTGGTTGCACCAACCCAAGAAATCTCAGAACGTGAGAAAGTCATTACTATTGATGGCCTTGAACTTCACGCGATCAATATGCCCGGTGCGGAAGCACCAGCTGAAATTGTGCTTTACGTTCCCAAATATCGTTCCCTAAACACAGCAGAACTCACTTATGACGGTATGCACAATATCTACACATTCCGAGGGGCTAAAGTTCGTGATGCCTTAGTATGGACTAAATATCTTACTGAGCTAAAACTGCGTTATGTTGATAGCGGATTGGTCGATAATATTCATGCGGCACACTCAGCGCCAGTGTGGAATGAAGCGAATACGGAGAACAATGAGATCTCGGACTACATGACGCTTCAGCGTGACAATTATGGCTTTATCCATAATCAGGCGATGCGTTTGGCAAACCATGGTGTGACGATTCATGACGTAGGGCGTGAAATAGAAAAGATCATTCCAGAGTCCCAGTTACAAACTTGGCACACCAATGGTTACCACGGTTCATACAGTCACAACGCTCGTGCTGTGGTGAATTTGTATCTTGGCTATCACGACATGAACCCAGTGAACACCAATCCGTTGCAAACTAAGGATAAGTCTTGTGTTTATGTAGCCGCCGCAGGCGCTGACACGTTGTACAAAGCAGGTCAGGCACACTACAGCAAAGGTGAATACCAGCAAGCGTCACAATTGTTTAATGACTTGGTGCAGTGTCAGCCGGATAACATTAATTACCGTTTTGCGCTTGCAGATAGCTTTGAACAACAAGGCTATCAATCAGAGACAATGGCATGGCGCAACTCGTATCTGCAAGGTGCTGTAGAGTTAAGAACCGGTAAAGTACAACCTTCGATTAAACTGGCCTCAGCAGATGTGATTGCCAATACACCAACCGGTATGTTCCTCGACTTTTTAGCGGTGCGACTGAATGCAGAAAAAGCAGAGCAGGCAGGGTTGGACTTTAGCTTTGGTATCCACCATCCAGACATCAATGAGCGTTATTTTGGCGAAGTATCGAATTCCAATATGGCGAACATCGCCGTTGAGACGATGCCAAACACGGATGTAGAGTTAGTGATCAATAAGACTGACATGACAGAAATGGTGTTGGGGAAAGCATCTCTCGATCAATTGTTGAAGTCTGGCAAAGTGACAATCAATGGTAATGCGGACCTGATTAATCAACTGACGGCTTCCTTAGATGACTTTGACGGCATGTTTGAAATTCTGCCAATGCCAACCAAGTAATGTAGGTCGATAAATAAAAAACGCCTCGATAGTGATATCGAGGCGTTTTAGTTTGTCTGACGCGGGTTAGCGATTAAGCTTCAGAGCGTTTTAAGTGAACTTCTTCTTCAGCCGCACCTGCCATTGGGTCGTTGAAGCGAGATTCATCAAGCGCACCTTCAGATTTAGCAACAATGATGGTGACTGCGCTGTCACCTGTGATGTTAACAGCAGTACGAATCATATCGAGTAGACGGTCAACCCCCATGATCAGTGCGATACCTTCCAGCGGTAGACCTACTTGGTTTAGTACCATTGCTAGCATAACTAGACCAACGCCTGGAACACCTGCCGTGCCGATAGAGGCTAGGGTTGCTGTGAGGATAACCATCAGGTAATCACCCATCGTCAGGTCAATGTTGAACGCCTGTGCGATAAATGCAGTCGCAACACCTTGCATGATTGCAGTACCGTCCATGTTCACCGTTGCACCTAATGGTACGGTAAACGATGACACACGGTTCTCAACACCCATGCGGTTCTTAGCCGTTTCCATTGTCACAGGAATCGTTGCATTTGAAGACGCCGTCGAGAAAGCGAACATAATTGCGTCTTCCATCTTCTTAAGGAAGGTGATTGGGCTAAGACCAGTAAAGCCTTTCAGCATCAGGCTGTAAGTCACCAAACCATGCAAAAGTAGCGTGCCAGCCAGTACGAGGAAGTACTCTGCCAAGTTAACAATTGCACTTAAGCCCAGACCTGTAAACAGCTTCGCCATCAGGAAGAATACACCGTATGGTGCCAGATTCATCAGAATCGCAACCAGCTTCATGATCACGTCATTCAAATCAGAGAAAAATGAAGCGATGCGTTCGCCTGGTTTACCTGCTGCACTGATCGCAATACCGAATAGCACGGCAAACACGATGACCTGAAGGGTTTTACCTTCAGCCATTGCGCTAATTGGGTTAGTCGGGAACATATCAATGATCACCTGACCAAGCGACGGAGCTTCAGCAGATTTGAATGAGCTTGCCGCTGTTAGGTCAGCGCCTGCACCCGGTTGGAATAGGTTACCCATAGTCAGTGCTAATGTGATAGCAACTGCCGTGGTAGCGATATAGAAAGCAAGGGTTTTGCCTCCCATACGACCCAAAGTAGAAAGGTCTTTTAATGAGCTAGTACCGCAAACCAGTGAAACAAACACCAGTGGTACAACAAGCATTTTTAAGCTGGCGACAAAGATCTGTCCACCGACTTCAAATAATCCATTAACAATATATGCATCGACAAATCCGTTGTCAGCAAATAGGCTGCGAATCGCAAATCCTGTCAAGATACCCGCTACCATACCGAGAATAACACGGCTGGTTAACGACATTGGCTTCTTGGTATTCATAGAGAACACTCCTTATAGTTATGCACCCTGAGTTCATTTCAAGGCGAGCAGGAGGTTAGCAGGCGAATGAAAAAATAAGAAAGCAAAATAGTGCAGGGGATGTGTAGATGTGACCGCTGTCACTGCTTTTTTGTGGTATTTAACGGCGTGTTAACTAAATTGTGCAAAGTTATTATCTATAAAATCGCAAAATTAACACTGAAAATCCTAGCTGTTAAAATAGAAGCCTTTCTCATTACGTGAGAATCCAAATGCATATAGTCATAGGGTTGGTCGAAAAGTGCATATATAGTCAGGAGTTATTCAGTTAGAGTCGTAATTTTCGATACGTCGCTTCTCGTACTGATAGGGACATTCTGTGCCTCTATTGCTTATGTCGGTGTATGGTGTTTGGCTGTACATTGCATTATGTTAGATCGCATTACTACTACTCACGATCTAGGTTCTATGAATACTGCTTTGCTGGGAATGTTTATTCCGACTTTTTTCTTTGTCTCCATTACTCCGGGGATGTGCATGACGCTTGCTCTAACATTAGGTATGAGTATCGGTTACCGACGAGCCTTGTGGATGATGGCGGGTGAACTGGTGGGCGTTGGATTAGTGGCGATAGCGGCGGTGGTCGGTATTGCTGCGGTTATGCTCAACTATCCTTGGTTGTTCGTTGCACTGAAATTTATTGGTGGTGGGTATCTACTTTATCTTGGCATCCAGATGTGGCGTTCAAGAGGCAAACTCGCGATCAATCTGGAACAGCAGGCTGCGGTACCACAAAGTGATTGGGACTTGGTGATTCAAGGATTTGTCACTGCTATTGCGAATCCCAAAGGTTGGGCTTTTATGATCTCTCTTCTACCACCATTTATCGATCAAAAAGCCGATCTCATGCCACAACTTGTGGTACTCGTCTCGATTATCTTAGTGTTTGAATTTATCTGCATGACGCTATATGCCACGGGTGGAAAAGGATTGAAACGCTTACTGGGTCACTCTCAAAATGTCCGTTTAATGAACAGAATTGCCGGAACATTGATGATGGGAGTTGGCGTGTGGTTGTTTGTCAGTTAACGATGCGTCTTTCCCACTTAGGTGAATGCGAGTGAACCTATTACCAGCCCCTGAGTAGCTCCCTCTCTCAGGGGCTTTTTACTTTGAGCGTATTGGCGTGTTTGTGGGTCAACTCGCGCGAAACGCAATGGGGTTGTTTGCCTGTCGGGCTTTCTAGTCAAAAAGATTTGCAGGGAGTAAGGTTAGTTTCGATACTGGAACTGCTGTACGCTTTAAATAACGCTATTATGCTTCAACAAATTGCGGTCTAATGATTGCGTTAATTAGAGAAGATTAAGGAATCGAGTTTGATGAAGATTTGGGTAGATGCAGATGCGTGTCCGGTCGTGGTTCGTGATGTTTTATTTCGAGCCTCTCAGAGGACTGGTGTCGAGGTGACTTTAGTTGCTAACCAATTTATCCGCACCCCAGCGTCGCCGAAAGTGACTATGTTGCAAGTACAACCTGGTTTTGATGTCGCAGACAACGAAATTGTTAAGCGCTGCCAAGTCGGTGACTTAGTGATCACCAGCGATATTCCTCTCGCAGACGAGATTATTACCAAAGGTGGTCATGCATTGAGTTCTCGCGGTGAAATGTTTACCAAAGAGAACATAAAGTCACGCCTTAATATTCGCGACTTTATGGAAACCATGCGTAGCAGTGGTATTCAGACGGGAGGCCCTGCGCCGCTTAGTCAGGCTGATCGCCAGCAGTTCGCTAACCATTTGGACAAGTGGTTAGTGCAATGGCAACGTTCGCAAAAGTAAGGCGCTAAGATGGCACTGGTTAATCAACTCTCTCTGTTTATTGATGTCGTGCAGCAGGGCTCGTTTGCTAAGGCTGCGGCGTTGAATGATATGGATAACTCATCACTATCCAAACAAATCAAGAAACTAGAGATAGAACTGGGTGTGCAGTTGCTCAATCGTTCGACACGCTCTTTCTCACTGACTCCTGCGGGTGAAGAGATCTTAGAGCAAGCACGGAATTTGGTTGGCACGTTGCATCACGTACAGTCGATAGCGGATTCTTACCATGCACAACCAAAGGGACGCATTCGCGTAACGGCTCCTCTCCATATTGGACAGAATCATCTTCAACCTGTGATTACCCAGTTTCTTAAAAATTATCCTGATGTCGAGATTGAGCTGCTGCTTGATGATAAGCGTTCCGACATTATTTCTGACCACTTTGATGTCGCATTTCGTTTAGGAAGATTGGATGACTCGAGCCTGATTGCGAGGAAAATTGCTGATATCAGAGCGGTTATCTTAGCATCAGATACGTTTATTGAACGTTATGGGCAGCCGAAAACTCCGGATGAATTGGTTAAGCTACCTTCTGTTGTTTACAGTAATCGTTCATTGATCGTTGATACGATGAGACTCAGTGAACAGCCGGGTGGGGAAACATTTCTCAACTACAAGATGAAGGGAAACTGTAAGGTAAATGACGTGGCAACTCTCATAGCGGCGGTACAGGATGGATTAGGGTATGCGACCATATCGTCTTCCAACCTCAATCGGTCGATTGTCGAGATGAAGCTACGCCCTCTCCTCACACAGTATACGCTGTGCAATGGAGATCTCGCTTTGTATGCCCTCTATCCTCACCGTAAACAAACGGCACTGGTCAAAGCATTTATCTCGGCAGTTGAAGCCCATATAGGAAAACCGCCAATATGGGAGCAGTATATTCCTAACTTTGCTCACTTTTATCAAAAGCAATGAGGTTCCATTTTTCCTGCTACTCAGTGCGGGAGATCGCATAAATCAATTCCATTAACTGCTATGGTTAAAAAACAACCAGTTGTTTTATTCTCGAAAAAGGAGGTGTTATCTATGCTCGGTGAAGATCACTCACTACTTAAGGAATTTCCACAACATAAGCAAACAATACAAGCATTAGCAAAAGAGAGTCTGGAGTTCGCAGAATTGATGAGAGAATACAATGCTCTCGACAAAGATATTCGAAAGCTGGAGATGCGTGACTCGCCCATTAGTGATGAAGAGATGCATCTCATGAAGCACAACCGAGCTGAGATGAAAGATCGCCTTCATCAATACCTAATAAATCAGTGACATAATGAATGCTTATAACAAAGGCCCTTATCGGGCCTTTGTGGTTATTGAATTCTGTTATGTTTCAATGGAGTCGCCTTGACGAATTATTCGTTGTGCATGCAATTCATCTATGTTTATTTGTGGCGAGAAGAGAGGGGATAGAATTAGTTAAAACGCGCTCTGAACTGCGATGGAGTCATCTGTTTTACCATGCGAAATTGGCGATTGAAGTTCGATAGGTTTTGAAATCCTGTCTTCTCTGCGACTAAGGCAATTGGGGTGGAAGAGCTGGCGAGGAGTTCACATGCTTTACCAACGCGATACTGTTTTAGGTGGTCAGAAAAACTCACTCCATAGTGCTTCTCAAACAAACGATAGGCTGAACTTTCACTAATATGCAGTTCCTTACAGAGGTCGGAAATACGTACTGCGTGTTGATAGTTGCGTTCAATAAACTGTGTCGCCATAGCGACTCGTTTGTGTGCGTCGTTATCGCCAGATAACTCTTTGAGTCGATAAGGGGTTACAGACAGTTTTTCGGACTGTTTGTCATCAGCGAGATGGATCAATACCTCCATCACTTTAAGCGCTTGTAGGTGCCTTTCACTGCTTTCAATTCCACTTAATAGTGCAGACACTTTTTCGGCCGTTTGCGCACTGAATTTTAGACCAAAGGCGGCATTTTCCAGCAAGCGTTTGATATTGCGAGCCTCAGGGATCGCCGCTTGAAGTTTCTCTATCCAATGATGTTTAAGCCAGACGATAATCGAGCTGTGTGGCTTCTCGTCACTGCCTGCCAGCTGTCCGGTAATCATATGGGGTAGCCCAGGCCCATAGAGTAGGAGAGTGTTGTGATTCACTTGCCCGATGGCATCGCCAGCAAAGTAGTTACCGTTAAACACATGCTGAGGGTCGAGATAAAGAACCAGTTCATATTCGGCGTGGTAATGCCATGAGCAGGCGAATTGCTCATTTTTAACACGACAGTGATACTCCCTTACCAGCCAGTCATAACTGGGCGAGTTAAGGACATTTTCTATAAACGGCTTCATCTGACATCCTCCAATAACGGCAGTTAGAGTAATCGATGTGTTGTTTTTCTGTCAAAGATATAACTGTTGTTGAAGGATTTGTATTAGATGTGGCTCGAATACCATCATTGAATCTCGATAACTTTGTATAGACTAACGCCATTCAATATGAGTGGTTGGCTATAGGAGCGTTTGGGTATGTATCGAGACAAAACGGCAATATTGTTTATTTTTACAGCGTTCGTTTCAGGCTTGTGCGGTGCGTTCTTTTATCCGCTATCAAGCTTGTTTATCGTTGAGCAGTTAGGCGCATCCCCAATGATGCTGAGCATGTACATGGTGCTTGCGGTAGTAAGCTCTGTGATTGTCTCACAGTTAATTGCGACTCAGTCGGATAAAAACTGGCAGCGTAAAACGATTCTTATCGTCGCGTTATCTTGCTATCTGATCACTGTGCTGAGCTTTGTTTTTGTTCGTGATTATTGGCTGGCAGTCACTATAGCAACGGTGTTTGGTAGTGTTAGCGGTGCCTCATTTGGTCAGCTGTTTGCGATGGGAAGAGAGTATGCGGACAAGAATGTCGAAGATAGTACGACGTTTCTGTCAACGATGCGTGCTGGTATCGCCATCGCTTGGGTATTTGGCCCTCCTGCTGCCTTTATGCTCAAAGCGAGCTTCGGTTTCAGCGCGGCGTTTATGGTCTCAGCATCGATCGTTTCCATTGCCATTCTGGTGATCACAACCTCATTGCCATCTTGTGAAGTTACTGCGCCTTCTGGTGAATCATCGCAAGATAAGCCATCCAGCCGAGGTGTTAACCAACTGGTTGCGCTCTATTGTGTTGCGATGGTATTCGCCTTTGCGGCGAACAACCTCTATATCACGAGTATGCCGCTATATCTTTCTCAGGAGCTGAAAGTCGATGGAAACTGGCTTGGTTTTCTATTTGGTGCGGCGGCATTGTGTGAGATCCCAGTGATGCTATGGGCGGGACGTTTGGCGCAAAAGGTCGGTACGATTAAGTTGATGATGCTGGGTGTGGCGACGGGAATTGTGTTCTATATGGTGATGTTAACAAGCCAAACCTTTGTCACTATGCTGGCGGCGCAAATTTTAAATGGCTTCTTTATCGGCGTATGTGCGACGCTCGGAATGGTTGTATTGCAGGATATGATGCGTGATCGTTTGGGAACTGCTTCGACCTTGTTCTCAAGCATGTTGAGTATCAGTATGCTGCTGGCCAGTCTCTCTGTCGGCGTTGTGGGTGAGTTGTATAACTACTATTCGACCTTATATGTCTCATTTGCAGGTGTGATTGTCGCTGTGATTCTGTTGTGGTTGTTTACCTACAAAGTCCGTCAGCAACAAACCGTCTTACCAACAACGGTTCCATCGATTTCTAGTCACTAACCACGGTCAGTTTTGGCCAGCGATTCAACCAACCTTTTCTTGATACTCGCTGGTCAAATACGGTTTTACATCGCTTGGGATTGTGAGTGAGTTTGAGCTCAAACAGCGACTGATAACCAAATGCCGCGCACACCGTAACGCTTCAACCCTGATAGGATCTTGCGTAATTAACTCAACAATTCTCTTCATAAGTGTAAGGCACAATGGGTGATTGAACTTAGGACTCGAGAGTATCACTTTTTGGTGCATTGAGCGGTAGCGTCAGTGTAAAACAACTGCCTTTTCCTGGTTCACTGCTCACTTGAATATTGCCGTTAAGTAGTCCGGTCACAAGGTTGTAGACGATATTTAGCCCCAGACCTGACCCACCTTGACCCAAACGGGTAGTAAAGAAAGGGTCAAAGATTTTGCTTTGATGCTCAATCGCTATGCCATGGCCATTGTCGGTAACTGTGATAATGGCATTGTGACCTTCAGAATGGCAGCGAATGGTTATCATCCTATGCTCTTGATCTGAGAATGCATGAACCAAAGCGTTTGAGAGTAGGTTCATCAGAACCTGTGTCAGAGGACCGGGATAGCTGTCCATTTTAATTGATTCTTCACATTCGGTTTCGAGCTGTATTTGTTGACGTGAAAGGCTTGGCAGCATAGTAACTTTTAGTTCATGAGCGATCTCTTGCAAATCAAACACGCGTCTTTGATAACTCGATTGGTCAACTGCCACTTGCTTGAAACTGGAAATCAGTTCAGAAGCTCTGCGCAAGTTGCGCTCAATACTTTCGGATGACTCGGTACTTTTGCTGATATAGCTATCGAGTGCTGAACGTCTTAATCCCTGCTGAATGGA
This sequence comes from Vibrio sp. TRT 2004, assembly GCF_050113735.1. Lineage (NCBI taxonomy): Bacteria > Pseudomonadati > Pseudomonadota > Gammaproteobacteria > Vibrionales > Vibrionaceae > Vibrio > Vibrio sp. TRT 2004. The sequence goes on from NZ_JBNJOH010000001.1 coordinate 26,634, forward strand.
TTCGACAAACTGTTGATTAAAATCTTTTAGGCTGCTGGCGACGATCATCGCATTGCCAATAGGAGTATTGAGTTCATGGGCGACACCAGCGACCAGAGAACCAAGCCCTGAGAGTTTTTCTGAACGGACCAACTCTTCTTGAGTCGCCTTCAAGGTTTCCAGCGTATGCTCCAGTTCTATGGTTCGTTCATTCACTCGACGTTCGAGATCTTGTGTTTGTTGCTCGATGGTTTCTAAGTAGCGGCGTCGATCCTGTTCCCTGTTTGCGGCGCGTTTAAACCAATTTTGCCAGCGAGAAGGTACATCTGGAATAACAGGGGTCTCTTGACTGGGCAAATCTTCAACGAATTGCGCTAAGCGCAGTGCTGGCTGACTAAAGTTCCAATGCTGGTAGAGTACGACGAACAACAAGAGCGCAGTAAAGGTTGAGGCGAGCATTAAGTTGGGTAACAGACTATCGAAGACATATTGGTTTATTTCGCTGTTGGTCAGTTCTAAAACGAGTCGCCAAGGAGTGTCGGGTAGTATGAAAGAGACCCAATAACCATCGGAGACGTTTTGCAACTCGCTATGGATCACACGATGGGCTTCGCCAATGGACATCAACGTCAGAATTCCGTGTTGAGACTGACTCTCTGTTTTGTCTGTCAAGGCTCCATCACTGTCGCCAATCACTAAGCCTTTGTCATCGACAATCACTAAACGACCGAGGTCGAGTGGTCGTTTAGTGAGAATTTTATCTAGGACGGAAAGAGTGATATCCGTACCGACAGCACCAATAAAGTCCTCTTTGTGATAAACAGGAGCCAGCAGTGAAACCATCATGCCTTTTCCCCCCGCATCCATATAGGGCGTTGTCCAAACTTTCTGCTTCGTCGGGTTTGATCTAGGGTTAATGAGTTTAAGTGGAAAGGTTCCTCCGGCCTGAAAGATGATATCCAGGGTGTCGTCCATATTGTCGGTTTCTGTCGCTGCCATAAGATCACGGTAGCTTAACCAAGGATAGAGGTAAGTCAGTACTTCATTGGCATCGTAATAATAGCTCCACTGAAAATCACTGTATTGCTGATGGGTTGAAACGACTTCGCTGGTCATTGTGAGCAATGCACTGACGTCGAAGGTGTAATCTCTAGGATTTGAGCGAACATAAAGTTGCCCCAATTTAAGTCTCACGTCTGGGGGCAAGTTTTCCCACGGCGCGTTTTGAGGCGAGTCTTGAGTTATCTGCTTGAGGTACTCAAGAGCGCCATCTCGGGGGATAAGCTCGGGATACAAATAGGCGGTTTCCAGTGTTCCACGCATGCGGTCGATATGGTTAAGAGAAACAGAGAGTGTCTTGTTGAGAGACAACATTGACTCCATTCCTTTTTGCGTTTGTTGTGTGAGGAGCTGTGATTTGAGCTGGTTACTAAGATAAAACGTGTTGCCTAGAGTGAGCAGTACAATCAGAATCAGGCCACCGTAAATCATAGCGCGATAACGACGAATCAAGGCTGCGGATCGAGTGTGAACTCTGGCAATAGCATTGTCAGTTGATTGACCAGAGTTGGATGCTGGTGGGATGTCCGGATTATTCATCGCTGGCTCACTTATTGTTTGTCGTCCGGTTGAGAGACGAAGGTTATCAACTGTTCCATTTCCATCGCTTTGGCAAACAACCATCCTTGCCCTTCTTCACAGTGAAATGCTTTCAGTTTGTCGTGTTGAAAAGAGGTCTCAATCCCTTCCGCTGTGATCTGCAAACCTAACGTTTGACCGAGGTTGACGATCATCTTCGCGATGCTGCAATCTTCTTCCATCGCATCGACAAATGAACGATCTATTTTCAGACGCGTTGCAGGTAATTTATGCAGAATACTGAGTGAAGAGAAACCTGTGCCAAAATCGTCTATTGCGATCTTACAACCCAACTCACGCACTTGATTAAGCACGTCGCACAATGCAGATAGGTTTTTAGCAGCAATGGTTTCCGTGATTTCTAACTCAATTTGCTGCGGTGCAATGGCATGCTGTTTGAGACTGGATTCGAGTAGATGGACGAACTCTGGCTCATCAAGTTGGGTTGGAGATATGTTGATCGCCATGGTTATCTGAGTGCCGACACTATTGAGCAGTTGGTTAAACTGTTGACAGGCTCGTTCGATAACAAACGCGCCAATATTCACCATCATCCCAGACTGTTCTGCGAGGGGAATAAACTGATCCGGTGGAACAAGATCACCATGTTTATTGCGCCAGCGAAGCAAGGCCTCGATGCCAGTTAACTCGAGTGTGTTGAGGTTGTACTTTGGCTGATACATCAGAAAAAGGGCATTCTCTTCCAGTGCCTGTTTAAGTTCGATAAGAAGTTGCATCCTGTCGCGAGCATTTTGCCCCATGTTCTGTGAAAAGGTCATGGCAGCACCGCGATGATGCATTTTGGCCTGTTTCAGCGCGACTTGGGCATCTTTGTAACGTTCGGAGAGTTGTTCGCCTTGGCAGAGTTCAACCAGCCCGATGCTTGCCATTACCTTGAAAGGTTGGTCATCAACCGTGAAGTTACATTGGAAAACGTTGCTGATGGTCAAGTCGGTGACCTCTTTTTGCGAACCAATGATGGCGAATACATCACTGCCAACTCTTGATAGAAAACAGTTTGGAAAAGCGTGGCTAAGTCGTTCGGAAACTGCGATGAGTAGATCATCTCCTAGTTTGTGACCGAAACTGTCGTTGAAAACGGAAAAGTCATCAATGTCAATCAGAGCCATGACTTGTGAATGCTCCGATTGAGAGGAGGAAAGTTGATACTGCAATAGGCTGTTTAGGTTGGGTATGTTGAGCAGAGGATCGGTGAATGCTTGCTGCTCAAGACGGTTATAAAGCAAGACATTGTCAAAACCAACCGACAGATTCGCGCACAACACTTCGAGAAGATGCTGATCCACACTTTCTAAAGGGCGATTCACATCCACATAAGCGGCCAATTTTCTGCCATGTTCTGTGGAAAAATAGAGAGTTAGCCCATCTTCAAGTTGATTTTCACGTTTTTCAAGGCAAGTTAGGATTCGGTCGCGGATGTTGTGTGAGTCCAGTTGCTCTATTGGAGACTGAACATACGGTTGGTAGCGGCCAGCTGCTGCGATGATCTGCGCGGAAGATGAAGCGCAATCCGATAGACTTTCCTGAACGCAAATTAAGCCATCGGGTTCTATCTGAATGATGGCACTGATCTGTTTTACTGCCCCCTCTGCAAACATACGCATGCCATGATAGTGGGCGAGTTCAGTGCTCGCTTTGACCACCTTCTCTAAGCCTTGGCGCATGGTATGTTGATTACAAATCTGTTGATAGGCTCTGATGGCGCTGGTCAGAATGGTAAAGAGGCGGATTCGAGTCAGTTCAGGCTTGGTGCGATAGTCGTTGATGTCATAACGCTGAATGGTCTCCATTTCAGGAGCATAGCCTGGCTGACCTGTACGAAGAATGATCCTTAACGCGCTTAAATGCAGTTTTTCTCTAATGGTTTCGACCAACTCAAGCCCTGCGCGGTCGGTTTCCATGACGACATCAAGCAGTATCACACCGATATCCGTTTCATGACTCAGTACCTGTTCTGCTTCCGCAGCGGAATAGGCGTGAAGGAACTCGATTGGGCGGTTTTCGATGATGATGTCTTTTAGGGATAACGTCGTCGCATGATGGAGATCAGGATCATCGTCAACGATCAGTACTCGCCAAGTTAGTTTCGGAGACGTTGTGTCAAGCGTAACTGGCTCATCTTCAATAATGACCAGCAAATCATCGTTTGAGTTTTGTTCCTCGTCCATTCGACCCTCTATCCTTTGAGATATCACTAAGATAAAAGTTTAGTCCTAGAAGTATAGAGATGCGAAATATGACTGATTTTAGAAAAGATAGCGGCTGAGGGTTTTGGCGATAAGACTTTTGTAAGCCAAGCCCAAACGATGGGCTTGGCAATCAGATTTTATGCAAGCTTTAGGTCGAACTGTTGGCGGTACATCACCATATCTTCGATGGTCAGAACAGGCATATTATGCAGTTTACCAAAGGCAACGATCTCGGCTGTTTTGGCCATTGTTCCATCAGGATTGGTGACTTCGCAAAGCACACCAGCAGGCTGGAGCCCTGCCATTTGCATCAAGTCAATAGTACCTTCTGTGTGTCCACGACGGACCAAAACGCCACCTTTGCGTGCACGCAGAGGGAACACATGGCCTGGACGTGCCAAATCCGATGGTTTTGCCTGAGGGTTTGCAGCCGTTTTAATCGTCGTTACGCGATCTTGAGCAGAAACGCCAGTGGTGACACCGACTTTTGCTTCGATTGAAACCGTGAAGGCGGTTTGGTTGGCACTGTTGTTATTGCTGACCATTGGGGTTAGCTCTAAACGATCCGCTTGATCTTCTGGCAGGCAAAGACAGACAATCCCGCTACACTCGCGAATCATCAATGCCATTTGTGCAGTGGTAAGCGATTCGACGGAATAGATAATATCGCCTTCATTTTCACGGTCTTCATCGTCAAGCAGCAGTACACCTCGGCCTTGTTTGAGGGCAATGAGTGCTTGTTCAACGCGTGTGATTGGGTCGCCGAATTCGGCTAGTAGTGATGACTGATTCATGGTTAACTCCTAAATATCACCAGAATCAGGGCATGCATGAGTACTGCGACATGAAAAGTCACAGCCAAAACGAAATGCACCACAGCAGCAAGGGCTAGCGTGGTGTGTTTTCATTCTCTCTCATCCGGACTATAACCGTCGGCTCTGGGTTTTCACCAGATCTGCTGACCTCGACGTATCGAGCGCTCGCGGGCTCACCCCAATGTCAAAATTGGCTAGGGGAATACCGCCGGTGGGGAATTTCGCCCCGCCCTGAGAATAAATTAAACGTTTGCTAATATAGCGAGGGGATTGTATCGGTTCTGATAGGAAAATCAATACAGTAGCTCAAGGGGCAAGAATAATTAAGCCAACGAGGATTCTTTTAGGTTTGGTTCGTGGCTCATATTATTCATAGGCGACACTGGGAAACCAGAAAACCCATAGTGAGTCCGTCATTAAAACTTATGCATAACGCCATCTTTCGAACACAATTTGAGTTCATAATAAGCAGTAAGGCGAACTAGCCGTCAGTTCAGCTTCGTCAGTTAATGTTTCGTTGTATACAAAGGATAAGGACATGTTTGACAACAAAATTTGCATCGTAACGGGTGCCGCCCAAGGCATAGGTCGGGCTATCACTGAACGTTTTTCTCAAAATGGAGCCAAGTGCGTGTACGCGCTGGATATGAATGCGCAAGGGTTATCTGAAGCGTTTAACCATTGTGACAATGTAGAGCCTGTCGTGCTCAATATCTGTGATCGTCAGGCGATTGCAGCCTTTATCGCTCAGGTGAAAGAACGTCATTCAAGAGTGGATGTCTTGATTAATAATGCGGGCGTGACGCGTGATGCGCTGATCGAGAAAATGACCGAGCAAGAGTGGGATTTTGTAATCGATGTCAATTTAAAAGGCGTGTTCAACCTAACTCAAGCGGTTGCGCCACTGATGATTGAAAATAACTATGGATCGATTGTCACCATGTCTTCGGTTGTCGGCACCGATGGCAATATTGGTCAAACCAACTACGCAGCGTCAAAAGGTGGCGTAATTGCAATGACAAAAAGTTGGGCCAAAGAGTTTGCTCGCAAAGGGGCTCAGGTTAGAGCTAATTGTGTGGCTCCAGGCTTTATTCAGACACCAATGACGGAAAATCTGCCAGACAAGGTACTCGATTTAATGAAGCAGAAAACGCCTCTTGGCCGAATGGGAACCACCGAAGACATTACCAATGGTGTCGAGTTTCTTGCCAGTGACAAGTCAAGTTTTATCACAGGGCAAGTGTTGAAAATTGATGGTGGGTTGGTGCTATAAGATGAACAATAAAGTCTATATCGTCGCAGCAAAACGTACTCCAATTGGCAATTTCCTTGGCAGCTTAAGCTCGGTTTGATGATAAAACCAATGTGGATGGAAGTGCGATGGCGTTAGGCCATCCGATTGGGCACGTATCGGCACTGCGGTCCTCTTGCACCAAGTCGCTTAATCATAATGAAAGCCAACTCAAGTGAGTTGGCTTTATTCTCTTTATCAACCTTTAAACGGCGGCCTCAAAAGGCAGGGGTTCCACTTTCACTGCCGCGACTTTGAATTCTGGTATCTTGGCGTGGGGGTCGGTTGCTGTGGTCGTAAGTCTATTGACTGGCGACTCAACAAAATGGAAAGGAATAAAGATAACGCCTTTTTGGATACGTTTTGTCACGAATGCATCTATCTCAATCTCTCCTCGACGGGTCGAGACTTTAAGTCGCTGACCGTTAGAAATACCTAATGCTTCTGCATCCTGAACACTGATCATAGCACGTGGCCCCGCGAGATTATCTAACCCTTTGGTTTTACGCGTCATGGTACCGGTATGGAACTGTTCTAGAACACGTCCCGTGGTAAGCACCAATGGAAACTCCTCGTCAGGCAATTCTGCCGCATAGCGGAATGGTACGCCCACCATCTGACCTTTGCCGCGAGTGAACTGTGTCTGATGCATAATGCGAGTACCATTCGGATTGTTTTTGTTGCTCGGCCATTGAACGCCTTCAGGGGTAATCGCATCCCAGCGCAGTCCGGCATATTGAGGGGTAACACGTGCAATCTCGGCGGTAATGTCAGAGACGTGTTGATAGTGCCAGTCACTTCCCATCGCGTTAGCAATTTGTTGGATGATCCACCAATCCTCTTTGGCTTCTCCTGGTGCTTTGACGGCAGCATTGATACGCTGTACGCGACGTTCAGTGTTGGTAAAGTGGCCTGATTTTTCCGCAAATGAGCATGAAGGTAGAACCACATCCGCGTAGTGAGCGGTTTCTGTTAAGAAGATGTCTTGAACTACCAAGAAATCCAGCGCCTCCAAACCTTCGATAACATGCGCTTGATTTGGGTCACTAAGGACAGGGTTTTCCCCCATGATATAGAGACCTCGAACCGTACGCTGGCATGCACCATCAATGATTTCAGTGAGAGTTAACCCCGGTTCAGAAGGTAGATGAGTTGCATTCCATTCGATCGAGAATTTCTGACGAATCATTGGGTTGTAGACTTTCTGATACCCTGGGTAGCTGTTGGGCAGCGCGCCCATGTCACAGGCTCCTTGTACGTTAGACTGACCACGGAGTGGGTTAATACCGCCGCCTTCAATACCGATGTTGCCGCACAGTAGCTGCAAGTTGGCGATAGAGCGAACGTTGTCATGGCCTGTGGTGTGTTGTGTAATCCCCATCGAGTAGTAAACAGCGGTTCGTTTGGCTGTTCCTATCATTCTCGCCATAGCAAAAATGTCTTCACCGCTGACGCCTGTCACTAGCTCAACTTTATCCAGAGCATAAGCAGGTGACATCACTTCTTGAAGCAAGGTATCAAAGCCATCAACACGCTCTTCTATATACTCTTGGTCGTACCAACCATTTTTGATGATTTGCTGCATGATGCCGTTAAGCAGCATGACATCTGTCCCTGGGCGATGCGCGAGATAGAGCTGAGCATGATCGGCCATATCGATACGTTTGGGATCGGCAACGATCAGACGAGCACCGTGGTGGCGGATAGCTTGCTTGATATGGGAAGCGATAATCGGATGAGCAGAGGTGGTGTCTGAACCGATAATAAAAATAACATCCGAGTGTTTGATACTTGGAATGTCGTTGGTCATCGCGCCACTACCGAGGGAGGCTTCTAGTCCGGTGACACTCGACGCATGGCAGAGACGAGCACAGTGATCAACGTTGTTTGTCCCTAGTTCGCGACGAATAAATTTCTGGAAGGCATAGTTGTCTTCGTTGGTGGTTTTGGCTGATGAGAATCCTGCCAGTGCATTGCCACCAAAATCTTGCTTGAGAGCGGTAAATTTACTGGCAATCAGAGTAATAGCTTCATCCCAACTTGCGGGTTGTAACCATCCGTCTTTACGGATAAGCGGCGTCGTTAAGCGAGCTTGATCACCGATGAAATCGAAACCAAAACGTCCTTTGACACAGAGCATGCCTTGGTTCACTGGAGAATTGGCACCGGTTATGCGGCGAATTCGGTTGGCTTTCTCGTCAACATGCATGGTTAACTTGCATCCCACACCACAGTAGGTACAAATGGTGTCGACATGTTTGAGCGACTCTTCGCGACCCTGTGAGCGATCTCGACTGTCAACCATAGCGCCCGTCGGACAGGCCTGAATACAAGCACCACATTGAACGCAGTTCGAGTCCCCCATCAAGATTCGACCATGGCGGCTGGAACCGAAGTGCGGTCTGTCATCTGGTCTCAGTGCGGGACGACCATTTTGGTCGTGAACAAAGTTGAGAATGCCATGCACCGCTTGTTCACTGCATGCCTGAATACATTGACCACAACTGATACATCGGTTGGCATCAAACTCGATAAACTCTGAACTACGATCAACTGTAAACTTATGTCGTGTGTCTTTGTGATGGAGATTGAGCCAGTCTTGGTGTGTTTTTACTTCAACTGGCAACGAAAAGTTCTGTTGCGCACCATATTCGGTTGAGTAATCCCGCAAATCACAACTGGTATTGGCTTGGCAGCCGCACTCTAGGCAACGAGCCGCCTCTTTCATTGCTTCATCATTGTCAAAACCGAGTTCGACCTCATCAAAGCTTTGCTCACGTTGAGCGGGTGTCAGCTCGGGCATAATGCTGCGCCCGACTTTCTGCAAGTTTTCAAAGTGGAGAGGATCGACCTGAGCGAGCTTTTCTTCTTTGCGTGAGTTAAAGGCAGGTTTTGGCATGTCAGCCATATCACCATTGAGAAATAGGTCGATGGCTTTAGCTGCTATTCGACCGTCACCAACCGCTTCAACCGCGGTTGCAGGCCCACGCCGAAAATCACCTATGCTAAAGATATTGCCCGTGCCAGTGTGCATGGTTTGGTCGTCAGACTGAGAAGTATTCCAGCGCGTTAGTGGGATTGAAAGTGAATCGTCGTCGAGGAAACTTAAGTCTGGTTTTTGCGATACAGCGGCGATTACGGTGTCAAATTCTTGGGTGAAAAACTCTCCTGTCGCCTCTGGTCTCCGGCGGCCAGACGAATCGGGCTCACCTAATGCCATACGTTCCAACTGGACTTTTTCTACTCGTCCATCTGAGCCCGCAATATTTTGAGCTGGATTCGTTAAGAACAGAAATTGTACGCCTTCGTGTTCAGCCTCTTCGATTTCATACTCTTCAGCAGGCATTTCTTCACGAGTTCGGCGGTAGATAATCGTGGTTTCAGCCCCCGTTCTGCGAGCGGTTCGCGCACAGTCAATCGCGGTGTTACCCCCACCGATGACCGCGACCTTATTCCCGGTAGTGTAGTGTTGTTCTGTGACATAATCTTTCAGGTAGTCGACGCCGAGATAACAGCCTGCTAAGTCACTGCCCGGATAGTTCATCTCAACCGCCAATGACGCACCAACAGCCAAACAGACTGCATCATACTCGTCGCTTAGCTGAGATAAGGTAAAATCGACGCCGAGTTTTTTACGGGTTTGAATCTGCATGCCGTTGCGGCACATGAGTTCGATCTCTTTATCTAAGATCGCTTTTGGCAATCGGTATTCTGGGATCCCGTAGCGCAACCATCCGCCCGCCTTTGGCATCGACTCAAACACCGTCACATCATAGCCTTCATTGGAGAGATAGTAGCCAGCAGTCAAACCGCCAGGGCCACTGCCCACCACAGCAATAGAGAGTCCTTTAGCTAGTTTTTTCTCCGGTACATAGGATTCTTGCGCAGCAAGGTCTGCATCTGCGGCATGTCGTTTTAGTTGGCGGATTGCAATCGAGTCGTCGACCAAAGAGCGGCGACATTCACTCTCACAGAAAGCAGGACACACACGGCCAATAGAGAGTGGCATTGGCAGGGTGCGTTTGATGACCTCAATCGCTTTTTGATGGTCGTTCTGGGCAATGAAGTAGAGATAAGATTGAATATCGACACCAGCAGGACAAGCGGTTTTGCATGGCGCTTCGCAGTCAGCGTAGTGGTCTTGCATTATGGTGTTAAGCGCTTTACGCCGGTGAGCACTGAGCTGCTCTGATTGGGTTTTTACGTTGAGACCGCGATAAACTTTGAGTTCGCACGCCCGTTGAGTGCCGCCACTTTCCACTTCGACGACACACAGGTCGCAAGGCACCTTGGCCTTGGATTTGTTTAATCCACACAATGAAGGTATGTCGACGCCACACACTTTTGCTGCTTCCAGAAGAGTAGAACCCTCTTCCACAATCCGGAACTTTCCGTCAATTACGATTTCTATCATAAGACCCTCACAGCGTAATTTTTAAAGCCTTACATTTTATAAGGATAACACCTGGCAAGGAAACAACGTGTGACAAAAAACGCATTGTGTGGCGTTTTTTTGAACAAAAGTCATCATTGTGCTTCCGTGCTAATTGATCAATATGCGCTGTCGCTCTCCTCAGTTAGTTGATTCTTATCAATAGATGTTTGATACACCCCTTTAGGGTTATATATAACCCTACGAACTGTGTTGAAAATGCAGCTATTATCTTCAGGATTGCTATGGTTACGAAGAGAGTTGAGCCTAGCTAAACCGCTGGTGTGAGGAAGTGAATCATGTGTGGGTTTAAATCAAAAACATCAGAGAGCCGACGTCGGTTTTTGCGTGATGCTGTTCGGACAGCAGCCGGTGTTGGAGCTGCGGCAAGTGTATTGGGGTTGCAGTCAATGCAAAGTCAGGCAAGAGATGGCACAGGTGTTCCGATTCGTCCGCCAGGTGCTTTGCCAAAGGGTGAGTTTGAAAAAGCGTGTGTTCGCTGTGGATTGTGTGTTCAGGCTTGCCCTTATGAGACATTGAAACTGGCCACTCTGTTATCTCCTGTAGAGTCAGGAACACCCTATTTTACCGCTCGTAGCATTCCATGTGAGATGTGTGAAGACATTCCTTGTGTGCCGGTTTGTCCGACGGGTGCCCTCGATCCTAATTTGACCAACATCGATGATGCAAGAATGGGTACCGCGGTACTCATTGACCACGAAAGTTGCCTCAACTGGCAAGGTTTACGTTGCGATGTCTGCTATCGAGTTTGCCCGCTTGTTGATGAGGCGATAACGCTTGAACACGTGCGCAATGAACGTACCGGTTATCATGCCAAGTTGATTCCAACCGTTCATTCAGACAAATGTACAGGCTGCGGAAAATGCGAAGAAGCTTGCGTCACTGAGATTGCTGCAATCAAGATCATTCCCACTGAACTGGCAAAAGGCAAGATGGGAGCTCACTACCAATTGGGATGGGAAGAGATCAACAAAACACTTGAAAACAGTGCGCCCGAGGTGCCAAACGAAGCCCTCGAAACCTTGGGGGGTAAGTTGTAATGGCTAAGAACCTAGCAAAGAACGCCGGTAAAGAAGCTGTGCGAAAACTTGGCTGGTGGCAAGCTCACCGCTTTTTAATTCTGCGTCGATGTTGCCAACTGCTTATTGTGGCTCTGTTTATGGCGGGGCCTACTCTAGGAGTGCTCAAAGGAAACCTGTCATCCAGCATTTTATTTGACGTGGTGCCAATGAGTGATCCACTCATCATGATGCAGACGATAGCTGCCGGTCATTTACCTGAGGCAACCGCCTTAATCGGCGTTTTGGTTGTGGTCGCTTTTTATGCGGCTTTGAGTCCACGTGCATTTTGTGGCTGGGTCTGCCCTTTGAACATGGTGACCGACTTCGCCGCTTTTTTGCGCCGTAAGCTGAATCTTAAATCCAGCTTTCGCTGGTCATCGACCATTCGTTACTGGTTGATCCCAGTATTACTTATTGGCAGTGCACTTTCGGGCAGCGTACTTTGGGCCTGGATTGACCCTGTCGCCGCTTTGCATCGTGGTTTGGTGTTCGGTTTTGGTGCGGGTTGGGTCTTGATTGGCTTGGTTTTCGTACTCGATCTTCTGTTAGTTGAACATGGTTGGTGTGGTCATCTTTGCCCGCTTGGTGCAACTTATGGTTCGATTGGCCGAAAAAGCTTATTGCGTGTCGTGGCGGTCAAGCGAGAACAGTGTACCAAGTGTATGGATTGTTATTACGTTTGCCCTGAACCAGATGTATTACGTCAGCCATTAAAAGAAGGGGATCGCCGAGTGATGGATCAAAACTGTATCAGTTGTGGCCGTTGCATCGATGTTTGCGCAGAGAAGGTCTTTGAGTTTAAAAATCGCATTTCTATCAAGCAACTCGATTGAAAGTAACGGCGACCCAGTTAACGGTGCTCGCCAGTCACCAGCCACAATCGCCAATATTGTTACTTGATGAACCAGATAACCATCTCGATTTAGACTCAAAACAGTTGCTGGCTGAGGCGTTACGAAGCTATCAGGGCGCTTTCATTCTGGTTAGTCACGATGATGATTTTGTTAATGAGAGCGGTGTTACGCAGCGATATACGCTCGTAGGAGAGGTGGGCTAAAGGATAAACCTGACCGTTGTGGCGACAAAGGCGTGATCGCTGGCTTGCTTATCAAGCTCGAAGTGTGGGTTGGTTAGATGCTTGTCTAGGACCAAATAGTCCGTTACGTCTGCGAGAGAGTAGGGACTGTGAGGTTGAAACTCCTGTGACAAAAGAATGTAGTCGAGTACATTGCCGTTGGCAAAGTGGTAGTGCGTGGCTTTTCGTTCTGCATTGGGACGGGTTAAGTTGAACAGTTGCCAGCTATCTTCAAGTGTCAGAGCGCTGTCTGGTTGCTCAACTTGCTCTGTGAGCAGCCCAGTAATATCACTGGATATGGCTTGATTAAAGTCACCTAACAACACCGTTGGTCGAGGGCTGTGCTGATACTCGCGTTGCATAAACAAGCGAAGCATCAGCGCTTCCCAACCTCGCTGCTGACTGGAAAGCCAGCGACCGACTAAGGGCAGATCTCGTTCAGGAGAGCGGCTTTCCGTCGCACGCTGCGATTTTAGATGGCAGACGTAGACTGCGATGTCTCCAATCTCCGGCACGTGGATAATGGTTTGAACCGGCTGACGGCTAAAACTCGGAATCTGGGTCTGATAATCCAATGCAATTTCGCTGATAGGACTGACTGGATTAACCTGAGTGATGGGGTATTTTGACGCAATAGCGACAACGGGTTTGGAATAGATATAGTCTTGTTCAACTGTAGGGGTTTCCACCGTCGCAAAATAGGAGTAGCCGAGCTGTTCCATCATCTGTTGCGCCGCAGCGATACTAAATATTTCTTGTAGCCCGACTATGTCAGCATTGAGTTGAGTTAACTGATGCTGCGTCCAGCGTTTTTTCTCACGCCACGCTTGGTGCTCATAGATGTTTTCAAAATCATAAAATGCGTTCGGGGGCTCAACAAAGTTGAACAAGTTGGCGGTGGCGAAGGTGATTTTTTTGTCTGCAAACAATGCGTTATCCAACCGATGTGTATTCAGGGTCGATGGAGTATTGGTTGCGTCCACCATTTTTAGCGCGATAGAGCGCCGAGTCAGCTTTGGCGAAGATCGATTCCCAGTCAGACTGGATGTTTTCTGCATCGCTAATAGACGCGCCCAAAGAGATTGTCACTTTAAACGTGTGTTGCTGGTACAGAAACTCGTGTTGTTCGATGGTCGTTCTCAGGCGCTCTAAAGTATCATTGACCATATTGGTACTCTCTAGTGGCATGATGAGGATAAACTCTTCTCCTCCCCAGCGAACCAGTAAGTCGTCTTTTCTGAGTTTAGCCTGTAACACGCGCACCGTTTCGCGCAATACCGAGTCCCCAACCTCATGGCCGAATTGATCATTGAAGTTTTTGAAATGGTCGATATCGATAATGCTGACGAGATATTGAGTTTTGCTTTTCAGTGCTGACTGTTGTTCAAGCCACTCATCAAGAAAACGTCGGTTGAAAGCGCCAGTGAGAGAGTCGGTGGTATTCTGGCTCTTTAGCACTGCGTTTGCTTTTCTGAGACGAAGGATGCCACGTAGAGAAAAGTAAGCCAAAATGCCAAACAGAGTAAGGTAAAGGATCTCTCGCGCACGTTGCTCTTTTAACGTGATGTCTTGCAATTCATTCTGTGCTTCTAACAGTTCCACTTCACGGCTATTGAGTTGGCGTTCTAGCGCACTTTTTTCACTCAATATCTCTTCGCTGTAGGTCTCACGATAGAAAATTTGTCGCACCAAGGATTCGCGCTTCATATAATTGAGCGCTTGTTGGTAGTCCCCCTGAGCTTCGTATGCTTGAACGAGCTTACCTAGAATGTCCATCTCCCACACGACTTCATCGCTTTCTGAGTCACTCAGTATATCCAGTACCTTTTGTGCATAGTGGATGGCTTGAGAGTAGTTCTTCTCGGCCAAAAACGCAGTCGCAAACGCTTCATAGCAGTTAGCTAACATGTGGTCAGTGTTGCCGGATTCTTGAGATACATCGACACAACGCTGCGCCATGTCTAACGCTTCGGTCGTCTGACCAACCTTTGCATACTGCATGGAAATATCAGCAAGAGTAGAAAGTTTTATGCGACTTGAGCCCGTCTGATCGGCGTCGGTAAGCGCCATTTCCATATAGGTTGTCGCTTTGGAATGTTCACCGAGCGCGAAGTAAGTCGTGCTCGAATTGGCGTAAAGAATCGCTTCAAACAAACTGTTGTCGTAATGGTTGATTTTGTAGAGATCGAGTGCCCGTTTAAGGTAGTTATGCGCTTTGTGCCACTGGCCCGCCATCATATAGACGGTGGCGATATTGTTAAGCGTCATCGTTGTCTGGAAATTGTCACCAATTTCTGTGATCAACTCGAACGCCATTTTGTAGTACTTTAAGCTCGCTTTTACATCCGATTGCTGCACATTAACGTTGCCCAGCCAGCGATAAGTTCGCGCAAGTAGGCGTTTATAGCCGATATCTGCCGCTACAGGGACAATTTCATGAAGCAGCGATTCACCCTCAATAAGTAAATCGGAGTCAATCAGTTTGATGGCTTTGATTAGCTTGGCTTCTGCGCTAATCCATTCAATCTTTGATTCGATACCAAGCGCTAACATATCCGGACCATTAGGCACGGCGATGCCTTCGTATCTACTTAGATTATGCAGGCCAAAGTAGTACAACGCTTGGGCCTGAGGCGAAGCGTTATCAGGCAAGGAAATATCTTTGAGATCAACGAGCCCCGGCTGACACAAGGAGGAATAGTAAAATGTCAGCATCGAACGCTCCTTAACGGAGATATTCGAATGGAGAAAATCATGCTCTGACTCTATGTTACAAGCCGCTTGTGCGTGAGCAACACTGCCGATAGCGAATAGAATGGTTAAAAGAGACCAAAGATGCTTCATTAAAACTTATACAGCTCACTAAAAAGACAATTAGACTTAAAGTTTACCATTTTATCAATATCCTGCACTTTATTGCGGTAAATAAAAGTTACCTGTTGACCTGCTTGACGAACAATCGACAAAGGGTTAGCGCGCACGCGATTTCAGTGCGTTCTGAAACGGCTCTTGTGAGATTGCAATAGCACTAGAAAAGTGCACTATGTAAGTCGCTTACGGTGACTGCTGGCAATTCAATCCAGATGGTTCACTCGTGATTGACTGAAGGTTTAGATACAAATAAGGATGCCTACATTGCAATTAAAAGGTATACACCATGTCGCCATCATCTGCTCTGATTACCAAAGATCTAAACAGTTTTATGTCGATGTACTCAAATTGGCCGTGATTGCGGAAAACTATCGCGCAGAACGAAACTCTTATAAGCTTGATCTTGCTTTGCCAGACGGTAGTCAAATTGAGTTATTTTCATTTCCAAATCCACCGTCAAGGCCTTCGAGACCAGAAGCTCAGGGACTCAGACATTTGGCGTTTCGGGTCGAATCGGTAGAGGGTTACGTCGATTACCTAGCGGCACAGGGTGTTGAATGTGAACCGATCCGGATAGATGAATTTACTGGTAAATCATTTACCTTCTTCAACGATCCGGATGGCTTACCACTGGAGCTTTACCAAGACTCGCTTAGTCAAGCAGCTCACGTTGTATAACCGTTAATACACCAGCCTCACGGTTAGATGGTGCAGCAAAGCGGGCAATTTGTTTGATTCTAGGATGCGCGTTGTCCATTGCGTAAGAATGGTAGCTGGCTTCTAGCATCTCTAGGTCATTGAGGTAATCACCAAAACTCATGGTTTGCTGGTGAGTAAAGCCTAGGGTTTGCTGTAAGTGTTCAATCGCAGCCCCTTTCGATGCTTGTGCATTCATTACATCCAGCCAGATTTTTGCACTGACAACGACTTGGTGGCTGTTGCCGAATGCTTGGTCGAAGGTTGGAAATACCAACTCTTCCGTTCCGTCGAAATGACAAATTGCCACTTTGATAAAGTCGTCATCAACAAGCAGTAGATCGGGAACATACTGGCAGCGGTGATAGTATTTTGCGAACTCTTCTAGTGCGCGGGGATCGTTGGTTTCAATATAGGCCGATTGCTTCCCACACAGCACGATGTGCGCTCCTGAAATAGCTCGAGCTTGCTTAATGATGGCGGCTATAGATGGTTTGTCTATCTCACAGCTGTAAAGCTCCTGACCTTGATGCATGACCAAAGTGCCGTTTTCAGCGATGAACATCATACGATCTTTGATTGGAGCGAAGGTTTCTATCAGGCTGTAATACTGACGGCCTGATGCTGCGGCAAAGATGATCTCTTTATCTTCAAGCTGTTGGTATATATCGTAAAATGTTGGGTTTAGTTGGCTATTTTCATCAAGGAGTGTGCCATCCATATCGGCGGCAACAAATCTAATGTTTGGCTTTTGCATAATTAAGGTTTGTAGTGTGTGCTCTTAGGCAAGACAGAACCGTTAACTTACATCAGTTTGTCTACTAGACAAGTGATTTTAGTCAATCGGCAGAGATTCTTTTGTATTGTGATCCGGCGATTTCGGATTAGTCTGCGGACCAAACATTTTTTATATCTGGCCAGCCCCAGTTTGTTAGCGCCACATCTTTCAAAACCCCCTGAAAACGTAATGTTTGGCGATGGTGGAAGAGCGGTGATAGCCAGTATTGGTTGATGAGGGCTGATGCGATAGGTTCGAGTGCGTTTAGGTACTCATCTAACGCCGTTTGACAACGAAGTTCGTTCAGGCTTTCGACTAACCAACGTTTTGATTGTTCTCCAATGCAACGCTGAATAATGGGGTTATGGTACAAGCTGTTAAAGGCTGACGCATGTCGGTTGTCGTCAAGGTTAATGTTGGTCACTATGATGGATTCAGAAAGTTGACCTGACGTAGAAAGTGCCGTTAGTTGGCGGTAACTATAGGTGTTAATAGTGACCTCAATACCTTTTAGTTTGAGTAAGTGTTGAATGGCCAAGGCACAATTTTTCAATGAGCTGTAATCATAGATAGCGATGGTGAGTTTATCTGGTAAAGCCACTTCAGCCGTCGCTGGGCGAGTGATTTTGTGCCACATAGGCAGTAAGTTATGTGCGATTTCGCAGCCGAATAAACGCTCGCTTTGCTTGAGATAGTCGTGCACTTTATCTGGCGTTAGATAGCTAGAAAGGAAGCGACGCTGGCTATCGTTAAGCACTGTATCAGCACATTGGTTGAAGAGAATAAACATGCATCCGTCTTCTGTACGGCTCTGTTTTACATCCCTTTCTACGGTTTGGCTCACTGCATGGGATACGTAGTAGTTACAATGCTGATCAGATTGCGCTCCGGGCTGATTGGTTTGTATCTGTTTATTGGACAGTTCGCTCTCATCCAGATGCCATATCGTGACATTATCTGTAAGTGCACGGCATGCGTAGTAGCGCTCGAATGCTTGTAAACTTAGACGAGCATCAGAGTGTTCGATCACTTCAAAAGGGCCGGAACCGATAATCATTTTATTGGTAGCGTTATTGACCTGTTCGCTCGGTTGGATAGAGTATTTTACACCGGAAACTAAACCACCGAATCCCTGATCTGGAGTGGTCAGCTTAAACACGATTTTGTTGTTTCCAGCACAGGACACACTCTCTAAATGGCTCAACTCGCTACGGTAGTCTTCAAGTTGTCTGAGTTTATTAAACAGCTCAACGACGGTTTTTCCATCAATCGGCGTTCCGTTGTGGAAAGTGAGGCTAGGTCTGAGATAAAAAGACCATTCCAGTGTCTGCTCGTTGTATTGCCAGTGATGAGCCAGTTGCGGTTCTAGTACCCCGTCAGCGGTACTCGCGACTAAACAACAGTATATTTGTCGCAATAAGTAACGTTCACTTGAGCGTTGTAACTGATGAGGAACCAATCGTTCAAATGGACGTTTATAGGTGAGCTGGATATGTAACTGCCCTTGACGAAACGATGCTCCAGAGGTGCTTTGTAGCAGTCGACCGAAGGCGGTTTGATCGTCATCTAGTATTGCCAGAGCCTTCTCATATTTTCCTGCCAATATTCTTTTTATCGCCAACTGATTTTTGAGTTCGTCTACTGAGAGATTAAGAATCAATGTCGAACGTTGATTTCGACCAACTTTAGGTGCCCAAGTTAACCAAGTTAGCTGCTGCATATTATTCAGGAGATTTCGTGCATGCCGAGGACTGGTGTATAGAGCCTCTGCTATCGCAGGCAAAGCGGTTTTGATTTCGACGCCGACGCCAAGGGGCGTCAGACGCTGGTAGTAGCGAAGTAGGTTCAGATCGGACACAAGTGGCTCTCAAACAAGATAACAAGCAATTTGTATGGTTATTTTGTTCCCTATTTAGTCTGTAATCCACAGATATTTGATTTTATTTGCTGTTCTTGAGTCTTAATGGGAAAAAAGAAACTAAATATAAGCTCTTTTTGTTTTCCCTATTAAGCAGCAAACTTAATGGGTCAACCGAGAGGGATATCTATGAACCATCAATCAGAGGCTGGACCTCTATTGGCGTTTTATCAGCAGCGATTGAACCGTTGCTCTAGGACGATAGAGAGACTTGCGCTGTTATCGCTACTCGCTCTAATGAGTGGTAGTTAGTTAAGTTTAAGCAGCATTACGATGAACATGCTCCTGACCCCCACGAAGAGTTCCGTGATGCTGCTTGTTTTCTCGCCAATGACTCAATGTTGATAAGGCAAAAAAGTGCTTCAGTACGGGACATTATGGTCAAAACTGACTAATATTAAGCCAGAAATCATGATAATACCTGTTGGCTACTAATATGGAAAAAGTCGTAGACCTTAATCGTTGGCATAAGGAACATGTCAAAACGGAGCAGGAACTGCAGCACCTGTTTGCGGAAGTTCAAGCGCATTACTCTACCAACCCTTATCCAGAACTTGAGCAAAGGCTGGACATTCTAAAGAGTATCAAGTCAGAGTTACTCAACAACAAGCGAGCTCTGGTTGATGCCTTACATCAAGATTATGGCTATCGCAGTGATTTTGATTCGTTAATTTGTGACCTGTTACCTGCAGTTGGACACATTAACTATACGATTCGGCATCTTAAAAAATGGCTTAAACCAAGTAAACGTCATTCAGGCTTGCTGCTAATGCCTTCAAAAGTGCGTGTCGAATACCAGCCTCTTGGTGTTGTTGGTGTAATAGTGCCGTGGAATTTTCCTATCGTGCTTAGTATCGCACCAATTATCACTGCTTTGGCGGCAGGTAACCGAGTGTTAGTTAAGCTAAGTGAACACACGCCGCATACCAATCAAGTATTAAGTGAGATTTTTGCTCAGTTTGGTGAATATGTTCGACCAGTAGAAGGTGGCGCTGATATTGCTCAGTACTTTTCGTCTCTGCCGTTTGATCACCTTATTTTTACTGGCTCAACCAAGGTCGGTAAATTGGTTGCAGCTTCAGCCGCTCGTAATTTGACACCGGTGACATTAGAACTGGGAGGAAAATCTCCCGCAATAATTGCCGATGATGCAGATATGAGCAAAGCGGTCGATGCTGTCATTTTAGGTAAATCGATTAACGCTGGGCAAATCTGTGTCGCTCCAGACTATGTAATGGTGCCTCAAGGGAAAGAACTCTCGTTTATCGAGTGCTATCTGGAGAGATATTCTCAGCTCTATGTCCGCAAAGGTCGATTGGATTCGGCAACACAAATCATCAATGAGACGCAATGGTTACGTTTACAAAGCTATGTTCAAGATGCAAAAAATTTAGGGGCATCCGTACACTCGATTGATGGTGTTGAGTTAGAGAAGCATCAGATGTTGCCTCAATTGGTCACCGGTGTGACACCAGAGATGCTGGTGATGCAGGAGGAAATTTTTGGTCCCATACTGCCTGTGATCGGTTATCGCCATTTAAGCGAAGTGTTTGCCTTTATCAATGCAAGACCTCGCCCCCTCGCTCTCTATCTGATGTCTAACGATAAGGTGCTTCAACAGCAAGTTATCGAGCAGACACATAGCGGTGGAGTGGCAATTAACGATACGCTACTTCATGTTGCGGCTGATGATGCACCCTTTGGTGGCATTGGTGAGTCAGGTATTGGCCAATATCATGGGGAGGAAGGCTTCAGGACTTTCTCCAAGGCGAAAACCGTACTCACATCGCCAACATGGTTACCCCGTAATCTGATTATATTGAAGTATCGAGGACTGGCTGTAAAAGTGTTGTCACGGCTTTTTCTCCGCTAAACAACCCCAGAAGCAAAACGGGCAATTCGATAGACTTGTGTGATGAAACCTTTGACCCAAATGAGCATTGGACCGCAAGTGCCGATCTAGGTGCGAAAGGTGAGTTTCCCGAGAGCTAATCAACACGAATAAAAAATCCGAGCTATGCTCGGATTTTTTGTGTTAGTCACAGCATGAAAAATGCGTTAGAAACCTTTAATGTTTTCAGCTTCTAGTTCAGTGAAGTATTTCACTGTTTTCACTTTTAGTTCTTGAGTTGCTGGCTCGTCACAAACAATCACCGATTTAGGGTGTAGCTGTAGAGCAGATACTGTCCATAGGTGGTTAACACAACCTTCAACTGCTGCTTCAAGTGCTAGTGCTTTGTTGTGGCCAGTAACAAGAATCATGATCTCTTCTGAATCTA
Organism: Vibrio sp. TRT 2004; assembly: GCF_050113735.1. Classification (NCBI taxonomy): domain Bacteria; kingdom Pseudomonadati; phylum Pseudomonadota; class Gammaproteobacteria; order Vibrionales; family Vibrionaceae; genus Vibrio; species Vibrio sp. TRT 2004. The sequence goes on from NZ_JBNJOH010000001.1 coordinate 47,698, forward strand.
GCAGTGTACCTACACCGATAGTAAGTGCGTACTTAGGTACTTGGTTGATATCGCCATCAAAGAAGCGCGAGTTTGCAATACGGGTATCTTCAGTTAGCGTTTTAATACGTGTGCGTGAAGAGAGAGAAGATGCAGGTTCGTTAAAGGCAATGTGACCATCGTTACCCACGCCACCCATGAATAGGTTGATACGGCCGTAAGACTTGATCTTGTCTTCGTAGCGCTTGCACTCTGCTTCGTTATCCGCAGCGTTGCCATCAAGCAGGTTGATGTTTTCGTCTTGGATATCGATGTGGTTAAAGAAGTTGTTGTACATGAAAGAGCGGTAAGACTCTGGGTGATCGGCAGGGATACCAATGTACTCATCCATATTAAATGTAACAACGTGCTTAAAGCTTACTTCACCAGCGTTGTAAAGTTCGATAAGTGCTTTATATGTCGCAAGAGGAGTGCCACCAGTTGGTAGGCCTAATACGAATGGACGCTCAGCTGTTGGTTTGAAATCGTTGATGCGTTTCACGATGTGTGCTGCTGCCCACTTACCGACTTGTGCTGCTTTGTTTAACGGGATAAGTCTCATTTTGTGCCCCTAATATTGGAATTTATGATGCCCTGAAACATTAATTCGCATTATAAAATAAGTTTCTACCTTCTGCTATTGTTTTTGGTCAATTTTTCTCGAATTGGTCAGTTTAGGTGTAGAGATCTTAGCTTGTATTCGTTTGCTTAGTATAAAAAAACACCAAAAAGGAGGTTCAACGAATGAAAATTTCAAGGCTAAAACTAAGGTAGTAGCAACTGGGTTAATAGCGACACGTATCACGTTGTGATGCAAATGAAATGCTTTACGCCAAGGTACTTTATGCGAGTATTTAGTTATTCAGGTATGATGGTAAAGTTCAAATAATTGAGCTCACTGCCGATACAGTGTTTATTATAAATATAAAGACAACAAAGAAGACTAAATGAATATTATTGGGATCGCGATTGGTGCGACCGGGCTTTTGTTACTAGGCATGTTTATGTGGATGCTCGCTTTGTCCATCCGCAAGAAACGCTTAGAACAAGAGCGCAGAGAACGCGAAGTTGCTCATCGTAAAGCGATGGATAAGCATCGAAAGCAGGAACACGAAGAGCGGATAATGAGGGCTGAGGGAGGACATATCCCTACGATTCTTTATTTGGCGAAAGAGGCTGAACGGACTCGGACGAAAGAAGCGATCTACTGGTACACCAAAGCCGCGAAACTGGACAGCGTAACAGGCATGTACGGCGTTGTGCGCATTAGCAATAAAATGAAGCAAGACGTGATTCTTCGTGAGCAGTCTAAATTTTGGCAAATTTGTATCGCCGCGAGTGAAGGTAGCTTAGAGCATAAATATGAAATGGCTCAGTCGCTGTTTTATGGGCGAGGTACCGAAGAGAATCGACCAAAAGCGGTAGACATATTGGAATCCGCTGCACAGCAAAACCATATTGGTTCCATGTTGTTTCTCGGTGATTGGTGCCTTGCTGACAGTAACCCACAAAAGAGTCGATCTCGTTCAACGGGCTACTATCGTCGAGCGGCTGAATTGAAAAGCAATGAAGGCCGTATGAAGTTGGGAATGAACTACATACGAGGTTACGGTGTTGCAAGTAACTTCAATTTAGGCGTTTATTGGTTGGAACGCGCGGCAGAAAAAGGTCACTTGGAAGCCATGTATAAGGCTGGCGAGACATGGATGGATCAACGTCCCAATGGAAATGCGATTGCTTATATTTGGCTGTTTCTTGCGGGTCAATTAGGCCACGACTCGGCGCGTGTACTACGTGATCAAGTGGCACTTAATATTGGTGTGGATACTGTCGTCGGGTTGCAGAGCCTTGCCAAGCCGATGATTAAGAAGATTCGTGATAACAAAGTGAACAAGCACTCTGTCATCAAGGCTCTTAACAAACTGTATAAGCGTTCGATTCCTATCAGTGAACAAGGTTCACCACCCGTTACAGCCACATTTGATGCAGAGAGTGTCGAGCAAGTTGACGAAACGAACCTCACCGAACAACCAGATGCAGAACCACCACAAGAGCGGTTGGATTACTCACAGTCACCAATGGATAAGAAATAAAAATGGCCTCTTTAATGAGGCCATTTTTTTATCGCGAAGAGGCGCTTAGTTATTTAAGTGCTTCTTTTTGTTTTGATTTACAAATCGCTGCGGTAAAGACAACGTCAGTTGAGCTGTTTAGAGCCGTTTCTGCCGAATCCTGAACCACACCAATGATGAAGCCAACCGCGACAACCTGCATAGCAATCTCGTTTGGAATTCCAAACAAACCACAAGCTAGCGGGATCAATAGCAAAGAACCACCTGCTACGCCTGATGCGCCACATGCTGAAATTGCCGCAACAACACTCAATAGCAATGCGGTCATAAGATCCACTTCAATGCCTAAGGTATGAACTGCTGCTAGTGTTAGCGTTGTGATAGTAATCGCGGCACCCGCCATGTTGATGGTAGCGCCAAGAGGAATAGAAACTGAGTAAGTATCTTCATCAAGCTTAAGCTTTTCACATAGTGCCATGTTGACAGGAATGTTTGCTGCACTTGAGCGAGTAAAGAATGCCGTAACACCACTTTCGCGAATACATTGCAGAACAAGTGGGTATGGATTCTCTCCAGTCTTAACCAGCACGATGAGTGGGTTAACAATCAGCGCAATGATCGCCATAGAGCTTAAAAGAACCGCGAGTAGTTGAGCGTAGCCAGCCAAAGCTTCGAAACCGGTTGTCGCCAGTGTGGAAGCGACAAGGCCGAAGATACCAAATGGTGCTAAACGGATAATAAAGCGAACGATCTGTGAAACGCCGTGGCTAAGGTCTTCAAATACTGCTTTAGTGGTGCCAGATGCGTGATGAAGCGCCAAACCAAGACCCACTGCCCATGCAAGGATACCGATGTAGTTCGCGCTCATTAGCGCGTTAACTGGGTTATCGACTAGCTTGAATAGAAGAGTGTTAAGTACTTCAGCAATGCCTTGAGGCGGTGTAGCCCCTTCTGCACCTGATACTAGCGTCAATGTGGTTGGAAAGAGGAAACTCAATGCAACAGCGGTTAACGCTGCTGTAAATGTGCCGAAAAGGTAAAGAACCACGATTGGACGCATGTAGGTATGTTGGTTTTTCTTTTGATTAGCGATCGAAGCCGCGACCAAAATAAACACAAGAATTGGTGCAACCGCTTTAAGTGCACCGACAAACAGGCTTCCGAGTAAACCGACACTTTTCGCGTGCTCTGGAGATACAGTTGCCAGACCAACACCAAGAACGATGCCAGCTAGGATCTGCAGTACCAGATTGCCACGTGCAAAGCGCGCAATGAGTGAGTTGTGTTGCATAGTTATCCCTGCAATGAATAGATTTATGAATTTATAGTCATCTCAGTTATTGCTAACTGAGTCGTTAATACTAGCGACTTGAAATAATGTGTCTAGGATTAATTGAAAAGTAGCATGAAAAATTAAGATAATTCATTTTATGTGAATTATATGTTTTAAATGTGTATTAAATTGGTAAATAACAAAAAGGGGGCGAGTGCCCCCTTTATGTTTTAGTAGTCGCTCACGTGTTTCTGGTTACGGTGAGCATTTTGCACTCTCTTGTAATATTTAGTCTGTTGTTTATATGTGGCTCGTTTTTGCGCAATAGTTGCACTGTTGTGCTGTTGCTCACGGATAAGTTTAAGGTAGTTATTCAGCCTTCTTTGCTCGAGATGACCCGATTCAATCGCTTGACGAATACAGCAACCCGGTTCGTCTTGGTGTTGGCAGTCTGAGAAGCGGCATTGTGCAGCAAGAGATTCTACGTCAGAGAAGGTTTCTGCAACGCCATCGGCACAGTCAACCAACTGGAGTTCGCGCATTCCAGGAGTATCAATGAGCACTGCGCCGCTTGGCATGAAATGCAAAGAACGACTCGTTGTCGTATGGCGCCCTTTACTATCACTCTCCCTGATTCCACCCGTTTGTTGCGCCTGTTGCTGCAATAAACTGTTGACTAAGGTTGACTTGCCGACCCCTGAAGAGCCCATAAACGCGACGGTTTTACCGCTGTTACACCAAGCAAGAAGACGTTGACACTGTTGATAGTCCAATGCATTGACTGACTCTACCATTAGCAGAGGGTCTAGCTTTTGAACTTGTGTTTTTTTCTCATCGAGTTGCTCGGTTAGGTCTGCTTTCGTCAAGACGATAACAGGATCTACCTCTGCTTCATGTGCGATAGCCAAGTATCGTTCGATCCGGCTGAGGTTGAAGTCATCATTCAATGAGCAAACAATAAACAGCGACGTCACATTTGCGGCAATGAGTTGTTCAGAGACTTTACTGCCGGCCGCTTTGCGTTGAAAGAGCGACTGACGCTCTAACAGACGGACGAATCGCGAGTCAACATCGAGCAAAACCCAGTCACCTACCGTCATGGAAGGTAGAGACTTGTGAATTTCTAAGTTGATTTCGCCTGACTCACACAGCAACTTATATCCGCTTCGATGGTGCTCAATGACTCGAGCGGCGATTCGTTGGTGTTCGATATCTTCAAGTGTTAACTGTTGCTGAAAAAGATTGTTCCAGCCAAGTGTCGTTAGTGACATTGCTGGTTGTGCTTTGGTATTCATATATGCCCCAAGCTTACAGAAAATCTGTATCTATTAATTAGATTTGCTAGGGTCTAAGACCCCGGTTTGATATACACCGGGCAATGAGAAGGGAAGGGGAGTTTTAATTAACCAAGCTTCGCCGTTCCTGCCGGGTGGGTTGTTAGTACAATCATCGTATCCTCCTATGGAACTGTTTCAGTTTTGTGCAATTCTAGCAAAAGAGGAGGGCGAATGCCCACCTCTGATCGTCACTATTTTTAGTGCTTGTGTTGCATTCCGCTCATGACTTTTTTCACTGGTGCGGTGAACGTGTATTGTTCACCATTCGCGAACGTGAGTTGGACGTCGATTTCTTGATTTTCCGCTAGTGGCTGTTTGAGATCGAATAACATGATGTGCAAGCTACCCGGTTTTAACTCAACTTTTCCTTTCGCAGGGATGGTAATGCGGTCAATCTGACGCATTTTCATGACTTCACCCTCTTTAATCACATCGTGAAGTTCAACCTTGCCTGCCGCTTCGGTTGTAGCAGAGACAATATAGCGCTCTTGTTCACCTCTGTTCATAAACTCACCGAATACGGCGCTCGTAACGGCTGTTGGTGGCGTCGCGCGCGCATAAGCGTGATGTGCCATGATGTCCATTTTAGCGTGAGCCAGTGGGCTTAGAACCAATGTTGCTAGTAAGAGGGCTTTAAGTTTCATTCAACTATCCTTCTGAGATAACAGTTTTAAAGGTTTCGACCAGCGGAGCTGGTGTCAGTGTGTGTGGCACTTTGGTAATCAATGTACCATCTGGTTTTAGGAAATAGAAATAAGAGCTGTGATCGAGCGTGTATTTCAACTGCGAGTTTTCTAACTCGGTCTTGCGAAAAATAACGCCATATTTATGGGCAAGCGGTGTCGTTACTTCAAGTGGCGCAGATACCCCCTCGATCATCGGGTGGAAATATTGTGCGTACTTGTAAGAATCAGAGGCGGCATCACGCTCCGGATCAAGGGAAATAAATATTGGCCGAAACTGTTTTTTCACCTCGTCATCGACTTGGTTTAACGCACCCGCTAACATGGCAAGCGAAGTTGGACAAACGTCAGGACAGCGAGTGAAGCCAAAGTAAACAACGCGTATACGTGAATCCTGGCTGTCGAACAGGTCAACAGGCTGATTATTTTCTCCAAATAACACCACCTTCGAATCAGATTGTTCTACTGACGCTGATTTAGGTTGTTGATCAAGGTAGCTTTTTAGCCCAAAACCGAGCACAAATGCGACGACTAAAATTAACGACCAATTACGACTCATCGTTCCATCCTTATTGAGATTTTTATTGATTCTTTGCTATCGCTGACCGTACCATACCAAGTCATTGCCCCGGTTGTGCAAACAGGCAGGATTATCTGACCAGAAAAGCCACCTTGTGGGGTTTTATCCAGCTTGAAGACCACGGTTCCCATGTCCATTTCATACCCTTGCAGGGACAAGAGAAGATATTCACTGTCGGATTGCGGCCAAGTAACATCGATTTGGGTTGGGACTAATGGCTGACTGGTATCTTTGTCGACATATATCGCCACTTCGTTATGTTGGCAGCTGTTGGTTGTTAGCAAACAGTATTGATCAAGAGAAATTGATTGTTTAGTCGATTGGAACCAAGAAATTAGGTCACTGGCAAAGAAACCGCCACCAAGAGCGGCAATGATTAGCAGTAACTTTGCAATGGTAGGCATGATGTCCATCTCTAGGATTTATAGCGAGTGCAATGCTAGCACATAACGCCATAAATCTATGAGATAACGAGTAAAAATGTGCTCATTATCAAGCCTAGCGAGCTGGACTGTTCTTGATACCATAGATGGCGTGATCGAGAATACGTGATCCAATTTTCTCCTGATTAGTCAGGATTCCTTCTAACGTCATTCCGACCCTTTCAGCCACCTGCCGACTGGCTTGGTTATCTACTGCAGCAGAAAGTTGTACTTTCTCTAGCTGTAGTTGCTCAAACGCATATGTAATCAGGAATGTGACGACTCGAGTCATGATTCCTTTGCCTTGATGGTGCTGAGATAGCCAATAGCCAACTTCAGCACATAGCGTATCGTAATTGATGCTGTTGAAACTGCAGTTTCCAACCAGTTCTCCCCGATAGAAAATCGCACAAGTCATAGATTTTCCATCTGCATACTCGTGCAACGCTCGTTGAACAAATAGGCAAAAATCTTGCTCACTATTGCAGTGCTGAGGCCATGCCAACCATTGTGACAGATAGTCTATCTGTTCTTGAATCAATGATGTGTACTGTGGTGCGAACGACTCTTGGACAAGGGCGATAGAAATATCGTCATCAATTTTTTGGCTAAACATAGTGTCTCATTTGCATATTTGTTTCGGTCTAAACTAACAGACTTAAAAGATGATTGCTATATGCTCAGTTTGTTGATGCGAAGAGTTCGTTCACCTATCAGCATTCGTTACACGTAGCCCAGCTGACCGAGTTTATCGCTCGAAAATTGGGGTACTCCAACCAAACTAGTCGAACGCTTTATCTCGCTGGTCTGATTCACGATATTGGCAAGCTTAAAACGCCAAGCTCTATCTTGCATAAACCGAGTGCACTGACTGATGAGGAGTATGCGTGTATTAAGCGCCATGCTACGGACTCTAGGCATGCGTTACAAAGTATGTTTACTAACTCGAAAGTGATTCAGTGGGCCTCTAACCACCATGAGAGACTTGATGGGTCAGGTTATCCTCTAGGACTGACAGCCGAAAGCTTAGATGGCCCTAGCCGACTGGTTGCGGTTGCAGACGTTTTTCAAGCGCTCACTCAGTCGAGACCCTATCGAGCAGGTTTGCCGCTGGAGAATGCAATCAGCATTATTGGTGACTTAGTTGATAAAGGAAAGTTAGATAAGCAAGTGTTTGGCTGCTTGGTCGCAAACGCCGCAGAGTGTTACCGAATCTCAATTGGGCAGTCTTACGATGAGCCAGCGGTCACATAGCCGCTGGCACAGATGAAATTACTGCTTGTTGATAAAGGCTTTGAAGCGAGCTTGAGTCTCCGCGTCGGCCTTGCTGTACCAAAAATGGAGCATCTCTTCAGCGGTATTGTCTCCAACTTGAACGTTTTTCTGATCCAGTTTAGCTGGAAGAGTGACGGCAACCACTGCGGTAGTTGAAACTGCCGCAACTCCGCCTCTTCGGTTGTAATCCGCCAGTTCAATTTGATGGTTGCGCCCAATCTGCATACCATCTTTCACCAGTTTGTCTTGCTTCATTTCGATCGCTTGCCCACTGGTATCGATCAATGCCCATTCAAGGTTACGAATTTGCTTCGCGCCGTCGTGCTCGTTGCGATATTTAGGTAAGTCAAACTCGAGCTGAGTATCACTTGCGGTAAAGGTACCAATGATGGGATCGCTTTCTAGAATGATGCGGTCTTTGCCTTGATCGAAATAGGGCTGGTACTTGAACAAAATTTGGTTTTCACCATCGGGTAGGGTCAGGGTCTTGGTGGCCGAAAAAATACTGCCAGAGACATCGGGTTTACTGTCGTTAACCACCAAAACATCAATGGTGTCTGGAATTGCGATTGTGACATCCGCAGCAGCAGTGGCGCTGATACCTAGCGTTACAGCGGCAAGTAGTGTGGTTCTAATTTTCATTTTTGTTTCCTAGTAAACAGGCATTTATTGTTTAAGAGAGTGCCTAGCTCATTCAATGATTTCAATAAACAAATGTGAGAAGTTTGAAAAATTCATCAAAGCGTAATGTCACTTATATGAGTGCGCGTTGCGAGTGATAAATTTGAGCTATGTTTCACGGTAACTGGTGTTTTGTTTCCGCTATACTCAATGAAGTGTTCAATGAATCAGGAGGATGATGCTGTGGCATATACAAATATGTTAGACAACAGACTAGTGTTGTCGTCATGGTATAACATTGACTACACCCTATCTTTACTCAATAAAGAGTCAACGTTTCGTTAATTCCCTCAGGTGCGCTCGCGCCTAATTAAATACATCTTAACTAAACTCATTCGCGACATGACATCGCGAATCGAACAGATCTATCTAAAGGAAATTCACAATGAAACGTATCCCAGAACCTTTCCGTATCAAAATGGTTGAACCGATCAAAATGACGACATATGACGATCGTGTTAAAGTGTTGAACGAAGCAGGATTAAATCCATTTTTGCTTAGAAGTGATGACGTCTATATCGACCTGTTAACCGACTCTGGAACCGGTGCTATGAGTGATAATCAGTGGGCCGGTCTCATGATGGGGGACGAATCGTATGCTGGTAGCCGTAACTACTACAATCTTTGTGCCGCTGTGGAACATTTCTTTGGCTATAAGCTTACCGTTCCTGCCCACCAAGGGCGTGGTGCTGAACAGATTCTATTTCCGGCGCTGATCGAACGTATGAAAGCCGTACGTGGCGGTAAAGATCCGGTTTTTATCTCTAATTATCACTTTGATACAACGGCGGGTCATATTGAGTTGAACGGTGGCAAGGCAATCAACGTGGTTGATAAACATGCCTTTGACACCACTACGCCATATGATTGGAAAGGTAACTTTGATCTCGACAAGCTCCAATCCACTATTGCTGAATATGGCGCTGAAAACATCTGTGCCATCATCACTACGGTTACGTGCAACAGCTCGGGTGGTCAACCTGTCTCGATGGCAAACATGCGTGCTGTCTATGAGATTGCGGCAAAGAATGATATTCCAGTGGTGATCGATTCCGCACGCTACTGTGAGAATGCTTATTTTATAAAGCAACGAGAAGCGGGATATCAAGATAAGTCGATGTTAGAAATCATTCGCGAAATGTACCAGTACGGCGACATGCTGACGATGTCTGCGAAAAAAGATCCCATGGTGAATATCGGTGGTCTGTGTTGTATCCGAGATCATGAAGAGTTGTTTCAGGCCGTGCGTACCCGCTGTGTTCCAATGGAAGGGTTCGTTACTTATGGCGGTATGGCGGGACGTGATATGGAGGCCTTAGCTCGTGGTCTGTATGAAGGTGCTGATGAGGACTATCTTCACTATCGTATCAGTCAAGTCGCCTATTTGGGTGAACGACTAAGAGAGGCAGGTATCCCAATCCAGTATCCAACGGGTGGACATGCAGTCTTTGTCGACGCTGCGAAGATTCTTCCACATATCCCAGCCGATGAGTTTCCTGCTCAGGTACTGTGTAATGCTTTATATCTAGAAGCCGGAATTCGAGCTGTCGAGATTGGTTCATTATTGTTAGGTCGTGATCCTGCTACTGGGGAACAGAAAGCATCGGAGCTCGAGCTAATGCGTTTGACGATTCCGCGCCGCGTCTACACCAACGATCATATGGATTACATTGCGGATGCGATTATCGAGTTAAAAGAGCGTGCACATGAGCTAAAAGGGCTTACTTTTGAATATGAGCCGCCCGTTCTGCGTCATTTCACGGCGCGGTTTAAGTCGAAATAATCCGTAAATTCTTGCAAATTTTGCTACTAAATAACTGCCGTACTCGTTGAGTGCGGCAGTTTTATGTATCTCTTTGTTGTTGATAAATAGATTTATAGTCTGAAAATTATCTAATAGATCTATCACTATAATACTTAATGCTAACTGTTGGTTTTTGGGACAATGTCTTCTTTGTGATGCAACAACCTGATAACAAATTGTTAATTTCTGACTTTCACTCGAAAGTCGTAGTTATCGTCATACCTAAATAACGGAAGTTTCTTAAATACTTGTCGGGATGTTCTCTGTTTTGTGGGGAGCAGATTGAACTCTAATTTTAGAGTCGACAAACAAGGAATGAGAGAAATAGGTATGAATCGTATAACTTTGTGTGCCGCGAGTATCGTATTGGCGATGTCGGGCATAGCAGTGGCGGCGCCTGCAGTGCCGATAGTGGATAAAAATGGTTCGAATGATCTTCAGTTTTCGAAAATTCAATTAGCAATGGAAACCACTTCTGGCTATGACCAGATGGTCCAATATAGCGAACTGGTCGACATCGCTATTCAGTTTAACCAGTGGAGTAGCAGTGTTACTGGTGACACGTATAAGATCTACTTTGATGGTCAGCAAGTCGCGACTGGCCCGATTAATGGCGCACAAACCGTTGCTAGCTTCACCTATAGCCAAGCTGGTCGTTACCAGCTTACCGTTGAAGCATGTGACGCTACAGTCTGTAGCACCAGTGACCCCGCAGAGATCGTTATTGCTGATACTGATGGCGCTCATTTAGCGCCGTTGCAGATGAACATTGATGCCAATAACAAGTCTTATAATACCGACCCTAATACCGTCGTCGGTACTTACTTTGTAGAGTGGGGTATTTATGGTCGAGACTTCACCGTAGATAATATTCCAGCGGATAACCTTACTCACATTCTTTACGGATTTATCCCAATTTGTGGCCCGAATGAGTCACTTAAAGCGGTAGGCGGAAATAGTTTCCAAGCGCTTACCACCGCTTGTCAGGGAATGTCTGACTATGAAGTTGTCATTCACGACCCATGGGCTGCTTATCAGAAAAGCTTCACTCAGGCAGGCCATGAGTACAGTACGCCAATCAAGGGCAACTACGGTATGTTAATGGCGCTTAAACAGCGTAATCCAGATCTTAAAATCATACCTTCAATTGGTGGTTGGACACTTTCCGACCCATTTTTCGACTTTACCACCAAAGCCAATCGAGACACTTTTGTCGCCTCCGTAAAACGATTCCTGAAAACATGGAAGTTCTATGATGGCGTTGATATTGACTGGGAATTCCCAGGTGGTGGCGGTGCCGCTGCGGATTTAGGGGACCCAGTTAATGATGGCCCTGCTTACATCGCTTTGATGCAGGAACTGCGCGTTATGCTTGATGATCTGGAAGCGGAGACTGGACGCACTTATGAACTGACGTCTGCGATTGGTGTTGGCTACGATAAGATTGAAGATGTCGATTATGGCAATGCAATTCAATACATGGATTACATCTTTGCCATGACCTATGACTTCTATGGTGGTTGGAACAATGTTCCAGGACATCAGACGGCGCTTTACTGTGGCACATTTATGCGCCCGGGCCAGTGTGATGGTAGCGGTGTTGATGAGAATGGTGAAGCATACAAAGGTCCGGCATACACGGCAGACAATGGTATTCAGGCTCTGTTGGCGCAAGGTGTTCCAGCGAACAAACTTGTGCTGGGTGCGGCGATGTATGGCCGTGGCTGGGACGGTGTGACTCCGGATACCTTGTCCGATCCAACTGACCCAATGACAGGTACAGGTAGTGGTCCTCTAACAGGCACTACTGCTCAAGGTGTCTGGGAAGCGGGTGTGATTGATTACAAAGGCATTAAGTCTTACATGCTGGGTGCGGATAATACAGGCATTAATGGCTTCCAGTATGGTTATGATGATCAAGCACAAGCACCGTGGGTATGGAACCCAAGTACTGGCAAATTAATTACTTTTGATGATTCGCGTTCTGTGATTGCTAAAGGTAACTATGTACGTCAACTTGGTCTTGCTGGTCTTTTCTCTTGGGAACTGGATGCAGATAATGGTGATATCTTAAACGCAATGCATGAGGGTCTGGCTGACGGTAGTGTAACGCCTGATAATCGCAATCCAATTGCTCGCGCCGGAGCGGATGTTACGGTTGTTGGCCCTGCAAGTGTGACACTTGATGGCAGTGCTTCTAGTGATAGTGATGGCAGCATCGTTAGTTACCAGTGGACACAGACGGCGGGTACGTCTGTCAGCCTGAGCGGAGCGGCCTCAGCTTTAGCAAGCTTCGATGTTGTTGAAGTCACTCAAGCGGAAACACTTTCATTCCAATTGAGCGTTACTGACAACGAGGGTGCGGTCGCCACTGATACCGTCAATGTCACTGTTAATCCAGCCGATCAGCCAGTTGAAAACCACGCTCCTGTAGTAGAAGTTTCGGCACCTGCTAATGCAAGTCAGGGTGATGTGGTGCAAATCACCGCCTCAGCAACAGATGCAGATAACGATCCTCTTACTTACAGCTGGCAAATCCCGGCGGGTCTCGAGGCGACGATCAACGGAGCGTCAGTGAGTTTTGTTGCGCCAGAGTATAGTCAGGATACTTCATTGATATTCACTGTGTCGGTTAGTGATGGTCAGGCTACGACGGCGGCATCAAGTACGGTTGTTGTCGCTGCCTCAACGGGCACTGGTGGTCAGTGTGACAACTTGTGGGATGCCACCATTCCTTATCCAAACTCAGGTACTCAGGTAGTATGGGAAGGTTATGTATGGGAAAACAAATGGTATGCAAACATTGGAGAGAACCCATTGAACTCCGGACAATGGGGAGTGTGGAAACAAGTCGGTATCGCTGACTGCTCTGCACAATAACTTAGATCAATAGTTATTTAAATGAAAAGCCATTCGGTTCCGAATGGCTTTTAATGTTGTAAATTTAGCCAAAACAACTAACTAGTTGACGGCTCTCACTTTACCTTGCTTCAGATTGTTAAGAACTTCCGATTTCGGACCGTCTGCAATGATACAGCCTTTTTCCATCACAATGACGCGGTCAACCACATCAAGCATCGACGTCTTGTGGGTAATTAGAATCAAGGTTTCACTCGCCTTAAGTTGGGCTAGTTGCTGCTTAATGTGCATTTCTGAGCGGTTATCCATCGCACTGGTAGGCTCATCCATCAGCAATACTGGAGGACGACCGAGCAGTGAACGGGCAATGGCGACTGCCTGACGTTGACCGCCAGATAGCAACATACCCCCTTCACCGACTTGTCTCTCTAAACCGGCAGGGTCCTGCTGAGTAAACACGGTAACACCAGCACGGTTCGCTGCATCGAGAACATCACGGTCATCGGCGAGTGGACGGCCAAGCGTAATGTTGTCGCGGATACTGCCATAGAACAATTGACTGTCTTGCGGCACGCAGCCAATGTTACGGCGAATATCAATATGGTGCAGCTGATCAATATCGGTGTCATCGATACGCACATGACCTTCGGTCGGCTTGTAAAGCCCCATTATCAATCGCTCTAGCGTGGTCTTACCGGAACCTATTCGACCAATAACGGCGACTTTTTCACCTGGGTTGATGGTCAAACTTAAATCACGGATAGAGGCTATCGGTGAATCTGGATAGTGGAACGTCACCTTATCCAGTTCAATCTTGCCATGCACAATCGGGCGGTGGATGTAGCGTTTGCCTTCTTCCTGCTCATCTGGCATCGACATCACCTGCTCAATGATGGTCATTGACGATTTTGCTTGGTTGTAGCGGGTCGATAGCAGAGACAGTTGAACCATAGGACCAATTGCTCGGCCACTGAGCATGGTCGCCGCGATTAGGCCACCCATTGTAAGGTCTCCTTCTGCGATCAAGTAAACACCCAGTATAATCATCCCGACGTTAGAAGCTTGCTGAACGAAGCCTGCGGTATTTTGAATCCCATCTGTGATTCTGCGGCTCTTAATGTTCCAGTTCGCCATGTGAGCCACTGCTTCTTCCCAGCGGAACTGGAACTGGCTTTGTGCACCAAACAGTTTGACCGTTTCTAGGCCAGACAAGCTCTCAATCAGGTTGGCATACTTCTGCGACGCCAAGCGTGAACCCTCTTCGATGGTGTGTCGAAGCGGACCTTGGATCAGTAGTGAGTAAATAACCAGAATTAATACACCGACGATAGGCACGATCACCAAGTTACCTGCCATCAGCCAGATCAAGATCAGGAACAGAATCGCGAAAGGCAGGTCAATCAAAGAGCCTATAGTCGCCGAAGTAAAGAACTCACGAATCGATTCAAACTCCTGCAAATGTCGGGCGAAGGCACCGACAGAAGCCGGACGAGCTTCCATTCGAATTCCCATTACCTTGCTGAACAGTTTCGAGGAGATCAGTATGTCGGATTTCTTACCGGCTACATCAATAAAGTAGCTGCGCAGTAACTTGAGGGTTAAGTCAAACAAGAAGATGACAAAGATACCGCTGGCCAAAACCCACAGGGTTTCAAACGCTAGGTTAGGCACGACTTTGTCGTAGACCAAACGAGTAAACATTGGCGCGGCGATGGCGAATAAGTTGATCAGAATCGAGGCGATAAGTACATCGCGATAGATCTTTTTCGATTGCCAGATCGTTCCCCAAAACCAGTGCCCTTCACGCGTCTTGAGTACTTCAGGGGAGCGTTCGTCATAGCGGAACTGCTTTTTGACCAGAAAGTAGCGTCCTATGTAGAGCTCTTCCAATTCCTTGAGTGGAATCGAAATGGGTACCAAGCCTGACGCTCCGGTTACGATTTCGGCTTCACTCCTATCGTCATTGATGCTGTTCAATACACAAGCATCGCCACTTTTGAGTATCAACACCACCGGAAGGACTAATTGAGATATGTCGGTCAATGCCGATCGGTTTTCTTTCGCCACTAAGCCTGCGCGTTCAGCGGAACGCGGGAAAAGAAAAGGGGTTAGCTTACCGTCTGAAAGCGGTAAGCCATTGATGAGTGCCTCTGGAGAGTTTGCTAAACCGTAGTATCGACTGACGTAGATAAGCGAGTTTAATAGCGGATCCTGCATGCTATACCTTTATATTGTTATTTATCTACGATAAAGCCTTGGAAGACTTCAATAAAGTGTTCTGATAAGAAATCCAGCTGCGTCTGAGTTTCGACACGCGATGCAATCGTCTTAATGCCCAAGTTATGGGCGGTTCTAGAGATCGAAGTCAGAGTGAACTTCTGTTTCTCATCATCAAGGTGATGCGTGTACAAGTAATCAAGCTTCACATAAGCTGGACGGAATTCATTGATGTAATCCAATGATTGGAAATTACGTCCATAGTTGTCAACACCAAAATCTGCGCCAGCAGCACGGACGGCATTACAGAATAGCGCCGTATGGTGCGGAGAGTTGATAAAGCAGTTTTCTGGAATCTCAAAGTGCAGTAATGACGCGATTGAATTGTGCTTGTTAAGCAGTTGCGTTACCCAACGAATAAAGCTTGGTTGTGAAATGCTGCTCTGTGCAATGTTGATGGCAATCGGCTCTTCAAACTCTCCAGATTCAAGTCTTTTGACAATAGATTCGATAACGTACTCATCGAACAGATGACTGGCGTTAAGCTGTTCAAGAGCGAAAAGGTATTGGTTTGCACTGTATCGCTCGCCATCTTTCTCAATCGCAGAGAACACTTCTCGGTGGTAAGCCTTACCCCAGCTGTCATTAGCGGCCTGGAAGCGGAAACTGAACCAATCGTTGCTGATGGCCTCTTCCACCAAGTTTTTCCACTGCTGTTTACCCATCAGCCCTTCACTGCGTTCGCCTGTGACGTAACCATAGCTCAGCTCTGGATTTGATTTTGCATTGGCCAGAGCGTTGTCGAGCATGGTTAACAATTCAGACGAGCTGGTGGAGGCTTTGTTGTAAACAACACCTAACGCCAAGTTAGACGTAGCCATACCAGTTGGGTCGGCATTAATATCTTGGACATAAGTAACGATACTTTCTGCGATGAGTTTGAGATCGGGTTCTTCGGTATTCGGTAAGATGAAACCAAACTCTTCCGTAGAGATACGCGCGAGTGTCACGTTTGGTGAAGAGAGAGAAACTTTAAGATGATCGGCTAACTCACGAACCATGCCATCACCTGCTTCGTAGCCTTTGTCATCATACAATTCGCGGATAAAACTCGCTTCTAAAATCGCCACACCACCAATACCGCCTTCACCAATCCAAGAGTTAAGTTGGCTCATGTAGTATGCGCGGTTACCCAGTTGTGAAACAGGGTCGATATAGGCGCGTTCACGCAGTTGTTGTGCTTCTTTTGCTTGAGCTTGGAACGACTTTTCAAGTTGTGCCGACATGCTGTTGATACCATCGACAACATAGATGAGATCTTGGGTTGCAGGTCTTGGTAGCGGCTCGCCAAACTGGTTTTTAGCAACCTGTTCCATCTTATTGACGATAAGTTGAAGAGGGCGCAGCGCACGCTTGAGGATGAATGAGATAGAGAACAAGCCAATGAGCATGATGATACAGAATGCAATCACTAGACGCTCAAATGCAAGCCATAGCTGGGTGTAGGCTTCCCCAGGGTGACTCACAATCTCAACTTCGGCAAGTTGCATCCAACCACTGGTCACGACCCGACGATCATGGATCTTCTCAAACAAGTTAAGGTTAGTGAACCACTTAGGCACATTGTTTGGTTTGATCGGATATGAACGGAGTATTTCATCGCCAGTGTCTAGGAAGATCAGGCGCACAATCGAATAGCTACTGCCATCGAAAAGCGCATTGATTACTGATTCAACGGCCACTTGGTCCTTGTCTTCCAAATAGGGCGCTAAAGCCAACCCCACGGTATTGATGGTGTTGTTCACCTCAGAGCGTTGTTGTTGAATGAGGTTACTTCGTGTTGTGTTGAATTCGATGATAAACACCGAAATCAATAACATCAAAATCACCGCAATCATGCCCGCGACAAGTTGTTTATATAACGTCATATTGCCTACTCATCATAGTTAACTATGGGTTTATTAAGTTTGAGCGATTTCTCGCGAGCACGTAGGTCATTCCATAGGCTTAACCTCGATGATTCCCCCGCGAGTTGTCCGTTTTTCGACTTCATTAACCACAAGTTCTTACCGTTAAAACTGTAGATAGGTAACAGATCTCGTCGCGTTGAAGCTGGTTTTATTTCTGGGTTGATATTGTCTAACAGTATGGGCTCTGCACTTGGCTTTGAGTAGTAGGCGAGCACCATATGGAATTGATTCAGTTCGATAGCTTTTACGTACACTAAGCGTAATTTTTTGTCGGAAACGCCAAGCTCTAGCAGGGAGAAATATTTAGCGATGGTAAAGTCTTCACAATCCCCCGCATTACTGCCAAGAAATTCGAGGGGTGTTGCCCAATAATCATTTTGTCCCCACAAGTTAATGTCATTGACAAAATTGAGTTGGTTGAAGAAATTGTTGACCTTAGTCAGTTTCTGACGCTCAGACAGCGATTTGTATTGAGACATCTCTTTGCGCCATGTCTCAACGCGTCTCCCTGCGCGCTCGCCGTAAGTTTTACGCACAGCATCAATCCAACGTTGCTCTTGAGTGTTAAGAGCAAACGAGGTGGTTGATGCCAGCAAAAGTAGTGTGACTACTAATGCTGACTTCAATATGAAGCGAGCTTTCAAGCGTGCATCCCTACGTAATTGACCATACATCTATTCCTTTAGCGCGTTGTTTTGGGCGCTGAGTATCGGCTTGAGCAGATATTCAAGGATGGTGCGTTTACCAGTAATAATGTCTACCGAAGCCGTCATACCAGGTATGATTGGCAAGGTGTTATCTTTGTCAAGACTGGTTTCTTTAGTACGAATACGAACCAGATAAAAGCTGTTGCCCTCTTCATCAGTGGTGGTATCTGCACTGATGTGTTCCAAGGTGCCTTCTAGACCACCGTATTTAGTGAAATCATACGCACTAAACTTAACGATGGTGTGTAACTCTGGACGTAGAAACGCAATATCTTGGGGAGCAATCTTTGCTTCAACCAGCAAGGTATCTTCACTCGGGACAATTTCAACAATATCCATACCTGGTTGAATAACGCCACCGACAGTATTGACGTTGAGTGTTTTTACTGTACCCGTGACAGGTGAGGTCACGACTGTACGGTTTACTCTATCTTCAAGTCCAACCGTTGACTCCGTCATCGACGATAACTTGTCTTGCGCTTGGTTGAGTTTTTCTTGTTGCTCAGAGCGGAACTTCTGCGCAGCGTCGATGCGGCTCAACATCGCTTCTCGAATCGCTGATTTAAGCACCGGCATTTTTAGCTCACTTGAAGTTAACTCACGTTGAGTATCGTTGACTTGGCGTTGAAGCTTGAGTAACTCAATACGCGGTACAACCCCTTCATCCGCGAGAGGCTGGGTAATTTCCAGCTCTTTTTTTGCAAAGCGGTAGCTTTCACGCAGGTTTACAATTCGTGCCTGAATTTCAACCAGATCCTGTTGTTTCTGCTTTACCTGTTGGTCAATCAGTGAGATTTGGTTACGAAGATTATTAAGATCTTGGCGATATTCAGCGCGCTGACGTGCAACCAAGTCTGGTTGCAGTTCACTTAAAGTGGGTGGGAAAGCAAGTTTATTAAAATTCAATTGGACGTTTTTTTGCCAATTATTTTCGTTGAACTCCTCATCGATATCGACACTGGTGATCGAGGCTGAAAGTTGCAGAACGCTTGCGGTTAAGTTGGCAACCTGTTGCTCTCGTTCACGGTAGTCTGAGCGGAATCGAGTATCATCGATAAGCAGTAGCTGCTGACCTTTCTCAACCGTTTGCCCTTCGCGAACCAAGATCTCTTTTACCAGACCTCCTTCAAGGTTTTGTACGACCTGAACCTGGGATGATGGCACAACTTTGCCTTGACCGACGGTCACTTTATCGATCTCTGCCCATGATGCCCATAGAATGGCAAACACGAAAAAGACCACCATTACCCACAGCATGATGCGAGCGCTGCTTGGCGTATTTAGCAATAGAGCGGCTGTTTTATCGTCAACGTAATCCAGCTCGTCAGGAGTAAGCTTGTTGTAACTGCTCTTACTCATTGGTGATCCTTGTAAAATGGTGTTATTTAATTGATTTTATTATTCATTGCCTAAAATGTTAAGGATTTGCTGTCAGTTTTGTTCCTCTAATTGATATATAGCGATGTTTTAATAGCTAGTTTGTATAGAGTGTAGCGTTATCCATCGCGCTAGGCTTGAGTTCTTGTAATTAAGGGCGCACAATCGACAAAAAATTTCGCCAAGGAGAAAAGATGGAACTTGAAGATATTCGCCGTGAGTACACCAAAGGTGGCTTGCGTAGAAAAGACTTGCTAGCGGATCCGATTGCCCAATTCGATTTATGGCTTCAGCAAGCGATCGACGCTAAGCTGACTGACCCAACGGCAATGACGGTCGCAACGGTGGATGCATCAGGGCAACCTTTCCAACGAATTGTGCTACTAAAAGATGTCAATCAAGATGGTTTCGTTTTTTATACCAACCTTGGTAGCCGTAAAGCCCAGCAGATTGAAGCGAACGCAAAAGTTAGCCTGCATTTCCCTTGGCATCCACTTGAGCGTCAAGTGCATATTACGGGTGTGGCTGAAAAGCTATCTGCTGTCGAAAACATGAAGTACTTCTCTTCTCGTCCCAAGGCAAGTCAGTTGGCGGCAATCGCCAGTAAGCAAAGCAGCCGTATTAGTGCTCGTGGCGTGTTAGAAGGTAAGTTTCTAGAGCTCAAACAAAAGTTTGAAAAAGGCGAAATCCCTGTACCGAGTTTCTGGGGCGGATTTCGAATTAAGCCGCAAAGTATCGAATTTTGGCAGGGCGGTGAGCATCGCCTTCACGACCGCTTCTTGTTTTCAAAACAAGCTCAAGAGTGGCATATTGACCGCTTAGCACCATAAAAAAATACGCCGCTTTATGCGGCGTATTCGTTATCTAGGGCAACAGACAGCTGTCTTTTTAATAGCGTCTTAGGTATGTGAGACCCATATCCCTGCTCTAAAGCCATATCGATCAATTGCGCTTTGGAGTGAGCGCCAAACTTTACTCGCAGTCTCGCGACATAGCTTTCTAATGTCTTTATCGAGATGTTCATGATTGTGGCGATGTAGTGGGGTTTCTTACCATAGAGCAGTAAAAACAGCGCTTCTGATTCTCGGTTAGTCAGTTTGAGATCAAAGCGTGTTGTCGTCGGTGTTTCAGCGATAAGATTACTTTCAGGCGGTAAACCTGTCGCGCGACATATCCAGTGACCCACTTCTAGAATTGCGGTATCAGACAGCTCTTGCCCATAAAAAATTGTCCCTTGAATCTTTTCTGAATCATCTAGCCATGGGATTTTGGTAAATAAATGCGCCCGCCAGCTGCCATCTGGGTATGGGTGAATATCGAGAACTCTCAAGGACGTATTGTTTTCAATGACATACCGATCTTGTTTAACAAAATCAGCAGCACAGTGAGATGTGGGACTGGGCATTTGAAAGTCGGTAAGGCCAATACAATCTTGTGACTTCTCGAAACCGATCAGTTTGGCATAAGCAGTGTTAGCATAAACAAAGACAGAGTTGAGGTCTTTGCATCCCCAGAAACCGGGGAGTTGACGGAATAAAGAGACTTGCTGCTCGTTCACTTAAAAAAACTTCTTACTAAACAGAGTGAGTATGATACCAAAGTCACATGTGCTGTACGATAAAAAATGCCAGGCACCGTAGGATGACTGGCAAACACAAGATAAATCTTGTCGACGTGTAGAAGAGGTTCTATGCACTCAGTAAATTACTGAGCATAGACATATCAATTGATACCGAGGAGGATGGATAAATCCAACTCGCTAATGATTGTATCTGAAGAGAATAAGATAAAAAGGGGGGAAATCCCCCCCTAATATAACTAGTTAATGTCTCTAACGACTCGGAAACCTAAGTAGTTAGCGGCAGAGAATGGTGAAAGGTATAGCTGCTTGTCTGCTGCAGCCATATCTGGAGAGAAGTTCCACGCACCGCCTTTAGCAATGCCTCTCGGGCTACTTGTCCACTGCCAAACATTGCCGACCGCATCATAAACGCCTAACTGATTAGGTTTGAAAGCGCTAACGGGCGCAGTGCTTTGGTTTGACCAAGGAGTGCCACTCCAGCCAGTGTTTGCTTCACCTGGTGCAAATTCATTACCCCACCAGTATTTATCTTGGCTGCCAGCACGTGCCGCAATTTCCCACTCTTCTTCTGTTGGTAGACGGTAAGAAGCGCCAGTCTGCTTACGCAACCAATTAGTGTAAGAGACTGCATCGTTTTGGCTCACACACACAACCGGTGAATTAGGCGATTGTTTGAACCCAGGATCTCGCCAACTGCTGTTTGGAATTGGTGTCACTTCGCCTTGAGCTAGCGTGGTACAGGTGTTTTTTAGCTCAGCATCGGTTTGGTAATTGGTTTGTTCAACGAAGGTTGCAAACTGACTGACGGTGACAGGTGTCGCGCCAATACCGAAAGCATGATCAAGCGAAACTTGGTTAGAAGCCTTCTCCCCAGTGTAGTAAATACCTTGGAGAATGGTGACCAATTCTGGTGCGTGACCGCTGCTTGCCAAGCCATCAGCAAATTTAGCCCCAGCGCGTAGCGGGTTGGCTTTTTCAGTCAGTACCGCACGTAAAGACGTATCCGAGTTAACGGAAAGTTGTTGGCTGTATGACTTGTAGCCTTCTTTCTCAATCGTAATGTCGTGGATACCTATTGGTAGCATGATTTCTATAGGAGTACTGCCATAAGAAACGCCATCGATCGTTACGCTGTCGTTGTATTGGTTAGAGCGAATAGCGAGTGTGACCCAAGCGATTTCTTGGTCATCTTGGAACTGCTGATTTCCTGCTGCTCCAGGCGCAAAACAGTATTGATTATCGATTTGCAGAAGCTCACAGGCCACTTTTGCTTTAGGACGAGCCTCAAGCTCTACATCCATTAGTGTTCGATAACGAACACCATCGTAGAAGCCCTGTTCGGTAGTAATGTGTTTGACAACGTGGATGTTAAGAGCGACATCATTGATATTGCGCTTGACCAGTGAACTTTCGCTGGTGTGTTCAACAATCTCACCGCGAAATTGCTTAACTGCTTTCTGCAAAGCTAGCTCTTTAGTTTGCTGATCACATTGCGCCAAAGTTAAAGAGGCTTGGCAGCGGTTAGTGAAACTGACCGAAATTTTCTGTGGCTGTTCCAGTTCAAGCTTGAGCTGTTCGACTCTGGCGCGAAGTTTTTGTTCGTCCAATTCTGCAATAGCAAGCTTAATGGCATCGGCTTCTGCTTTACGAGTCGCGAGATTCGCTCGCTCTTCCTCAAGCTTTTGTTCAGCGTCAAGGCGTGCCTTTTGATTTTGCTTCACTGACGACCAAGCATCTTGATAGGCCTTCTGAGATGCAGCTAGGTCAACATTGGGATCATCAATCATACGTTGATAGTCCATTTCAAGCTTATTCTTGGCACTCGCAAACGACTTATCAAGAGACTCTGCCGTTTGTTGCAGAGACTTTAATTCGGCTTGCTGCTTATTGAACAGAGCTTGCTGCTCGTCTGAGGCTTTTTGTGCAGACTTTAACTCATCGTGTTTGCTAAAAAGCTTATCGTCGATCTGAATAACCGACATCTTCGCTTCCTGTGCGGAAGCGGGAGATACAAGCAAACAAGGAGATAATGCTAATAAAAGGATTGATAAACCTGGACGCATCGTCTTTCTTCTACATCTAATTATTGATTAATTGGGTATTTTAAACGAAAACGCCATCTTGTCTTAAGTTATCCGTTGATAACTTAGGATCAAAATGGCGTTTTAGCTCATCTTTGTGAATCCGGTAGGTTTTTTTAGCCGTTATCCATTTGGACGTAGCTTAACCCAAACCGTGTCATTTGCGTTGACAGTGATCACGCGATTGTATGTCTGAAAACCATTTTTCGACACTGTAACTTGATGTTGGCCACGTGGTAGAACAACTTCTACTGGCGTGCTGCCATAGTTAATGCCATTGATAACTACGGAATCATCATATTGATCTGAACGAACAGTCACATTCACCCAGTTTTTGTCTTTCTTAGCGGTTTTCTCTTCTTCACTGCCTTTTAGACAGTAACGAGTTGAAACGTTAAGTAGTTTACACGCTGCTGAGGCCTCTGGACGCGCCTGCAATTGCGATTGCATTTGAGTGAAGTAGCTATTGTTGCCTTCAAAACCAGAGCGGATGAGCTGGCTCTCTTGAACATGAACATTCAACTGAACGCCTTTGGCATTTTGCTTCGCTAGGTTTGACTCCGTCAAACGATCCATCAGTTTAGCTTTGAACGCTTTGACGGCTTTCTGTTTAGTCAGGTATTGCCCCTGGCTAGCACACTCGCCCAACGTCATGGTCGATGAACAAGTTGTTTTGTAACTTGTTTCGAGTACATCACTTTCGCGTAGCTCAGCAGAAATACGTTTTACACGCGCTTCCACTTTCTGCTCTTGTAAGTAAGAAAGCTCAGAAGTTAGACGGGCCTGCTTCTGTTTTACTTGTGAGAGGCGCATTTCACTTTCAGTTATCGCTTGTTGGTTTTCCAATAGTGCAGACTGGTTATCTTTCACTTCAGTCCACACATCTTGGTAAGCTTTCTGGAATGAAACTAGGTCGATATCTGGATCATCTAAAAGACGGTTATACTGTTTGTCCAGAGCTGACTTAGTGCGATTGCGCTTCGCATTGAGTTCTTCCTCATTGCGTTTCAGCTTAGTTCTATCATTCTGAAGTTGTTGGAGACGATCAGCTTCAGAGTTAAACTCCGCAGCCATCGTGCCCATTTCTGCTTCTTTATTTTCTAACTTAACTTCGATTTCAGAAACAGGGTCACCCTGTACATTTTCTTCTGCGAAAATCGAAGTCGAAACCCAAAGAGGGCTTAGCGCAAGCAAAAGCGCTGGCATGCGACGTATGATCATAAGTCCCTGCAACAATTAACGTTTAATAACCAATAAAAAAATAGTCAAACATAGTGCATATCAATCAAATAGTGCACTTTATATAGAAAAAAAGACAAACTTTTGACAGTCCATTGCAAAGGTGCCTTGAAAAGGTCTATTTCTTCCTTCTATTCACACTAAATAATAGAGCGAATTACCTAAGCTTATCATAAATCGAGATAAACTTAGGTGGTACATCATCCATTTTGGGCTGATTGAAGAAATATGCAAGTAAAGATTCTCGATCAGGAATAACGAAAATCGATAGAAGTGACATAAGCCGTAATTTATGTGCACTTGATCATTCTTCCAGTACGACAAATGACCAGATTTTCAGCAGTTCGCCCCGATCATTTTCTGTTTGTTGACGATGGTAAATGCAACCATTTTTATAATCAAACAATACAATTTTCGAGTTGCGTCACTTCTGGTATATCATGGCTTATCGAACATGTAATTTGACTGTGTGTCTCTATGTCATCATCCAATAAGCCGCTAAGTGATTCATCCACTGCCAAAGAATTGTCACCAAAACCAGCTCAATTGGTTACGTTGCCTTCGTATATGGAATGTCACGCGCACGACTATACTCAGGTGGTGATCGGTTTACGTGGTCAAGCGGAGTTTGAAGTTGGTGGCTACGGCAATATGGTCGGTCCTGGGCAAGGTTGCGTCGTGACATCCGGTTCAGGGCACGCATTCGGTGGTGTCGTCGGTCAATCTGATATTCTGGTACTCAATATGCCGGTTGCTTCGCAATCTGACGCTTTGATGATGCAGCGTCTTAACGAGCTTAACCAGAAAGAGACGTACTTTCAGCTCAACAATCAAATCCAAAAGCTTATCCAGATGTTAGTGGCTGAGATGCATTCTAGCCCAGATGACTTGCTGCTCAGTCGAGCTTGCAGTGATACGGTTGTGGCTTTATTACAGCGCCATATGTCGGCCTTTGAAGCGAGTCGTAAAGAATCGCGCTTCGATCTTGAAGCGATAGATCGCTATATCGAGCAGCACATGAATCAGAGAATCTCAGTGATGCAGCTCGCAGGCAGTGTGTTCTTAGGTGAGAGTCAGTTTCACTCCTTGTTTAAAGAGCAGATGGGGATTACACCTCATCAGTATGTGCTGGGCAAGCGAATCGACATGGCGAAGCAGCTAATAGAGCAGGGCAATCTCACTTTGGGACAGGTAGCCGAGTTCACCGGATTTTCAGGTCAAAGCACCTTTACTCATACTTTTTCCCGCCTCCAAGGTATTTCACCTTCTCAGTACAAGAAACGATTTGGTTAAATAAGCTAATGTAAACGGTATAAAGTTTTACTTAATTGAGTGTGACTCTGTTTTTGTTTTGTTAATATTCAGAGTTTTTAGCAAAAAACTCGGAGTTTTTGACAAGTATTCTTCTCAAGCTCAAAATACACTGCATGCCATTGTAGAAAACCTGAAATGATTTCAGGTGTGAGATTGAGGAAAACGCATGTTTACAGCGAGTAATGTGTTAAACGCTGAGTTTGTCGAGCAGCCGCTTGATAAACTTTGGTCGTTGATCTCGCCACTTTATATGGTGGACGAATCACAATGGCTTAAGCAACTACTGCCATTAGCAACACCCACTGAGTCAGAGAAAGAGCAGATTGCCATCAAAACGACGGATTTGATCAATACGATTCGTGCTGACAAAAAGTCCATTCAGATGATTGACGCTCTGTTACTGGAGTATAGCCTTGATACTCAAGAAGGCATTCTGCTTATGTGTCTTGCTGAGGCTTTGATGCGTATTCCTGACGCTGCGACAGCCGATGCTTTAATCCGTGACAAGCTCACTGTGGCAGATTGGAAATCACACCTGAAAAATTCTGATTCCGTGTTTGTTAATGCGTCTACATGGGGCTTAATGCTCACTGGTAAAGTTGTTGGCCTTTCTGATAGCGAATCTCAAAGTCCGGTAAGCGCGGTTAACCGACTAGTGAACAAGATGTCTGAGCCTGTGATCCGTAAGGCGATGCATCAGGCAATGAAAGTCATGGGACACCAGTTTGTACTTGGCCGTACCATTGCCGAGGCTCAAAAAAACGGTCGTCACATGCGTGATAAGGGCTTCACTTACTCTTATGACATGCTAGGCGAAGCGGCACTTACCACCGCTGACGCAAATAAGTACTTCAAAGATTACTTAATGGCAATCGAAGCGGTAGGCCGTGATGACTATGCTGCAGATGTGAGTCCAGCGCCTTCTGTGTCGATTAAGCTTTCAGCACTTCATCCTCGCTATGAGGTTGCGAATGAACAACGTGTTCTGACAGAACTTTACGATACCTTACAGCAATTGCTGCGTCGAGCGGTTGAGCTTGACGTCGCGATTACCATTGATGCTGAAGAAGCAGACCGCCTAGAGCTGTCCCTCAAATTGTTCGAAAAAGTGTACCGAAGTGAATTGGTCAAGGGCTGGGGTAAGTTTGGTCTAGTGGTTCAGGCTTACTCTAAGCGAGCGCTTCCGGTTTTGGTTTGGCTAAATGGCTTAGCGAAGCAGCAGGGAGATATGATTCCTCTGCGTCTTGTTAAAGGTGCTTACTGGGATAGTGAGATCAAATGGTCACAGCAGGCTGGTTATACTAACTACCCTGTTTATACGCGCAAAGAAGCGACAGATGTGGCTTATTTAGCTTGTGCTCGATTCCTTTTGAGTCAACATGTTCGTGGTAATATTTTCCCGCAATTTGCGAGCCACAATGCTCAGACAGTCACATCGATTGCAGTGATGGCTCAGCATAAAGATTTCGAATTCCAGCGTCTGCATGGCATGGGCGATTCGCTGTACAACCATGCGATGTCAGCCTACCAACAATCCGTGCGCATTTATGCACCGGTTGGTAGCCACAAAGATCTGCTGCCATATCTTGTTCGCCGCTTATTGGAAAATGGTGCAAACAGCTCATTTGTTCATCGCTTGGTCGATGCTCGTTGCCCTGTCGAAACACTGACGCAGCATCCAGTAGATATGCTTAATGCGTTTGATTCTTTCTCCAACACAAGCATTCCTCTTCCAACCAACGTGTTTAACGAGCGCAAGAACTCTTTGGGTATCAACATTGATATCGAGAGCGAAGCGAAGCCGTTTGAACATGAAGTAGAGAGTTTTCTATGTAAGCAGTGGCTAGCGGGTCCGATCATCAATGGCAACATGTTTGCCGAAAGCATGATCAAGGAAAACATCAACACTGAACAAGTCACCGCTCCTTACGACCGTCGTATTCAAGTAGGTCAGGTTGCGTTCGCTACGCTTGAGCATGTTTCGGCAGCGATTGAAGGTGCTGAGCAGGCCTTCCCTGCATGGCAAGCATCACCAAAAGCTCAGCGAGCAGAGAAGCTAGAGGCTCTCGCTGATCTGTTGGAAGAGAATCTCGCAGAGCTTGTCGCGATTTGTCACCAGGAAGCAGGTAAAACGATTCATGACAGTATCGATGAAGTGCGTGAAGCGGTTGATTTCTGTCGTTACTACGCTAAGCAAGTGGACGCGTTAGGTGAACTAACCATTAACGGTTTTGATGGGCAGACTCGTCAAGTGTCTCGTCAAGGTCGTGGTGTTTTCGTTTGTATTAGCCCTTGGAACTTCCCTCTGGCCATTTTCCTTGGCCAAGTGACAGCCGCTTTGGTTGCAGGAAATACAGTCGTGGCGAAACCAGCAGAACAGACCAGCTTAATCGCGGCTCGTGCGGTTGAACTGATGCTCGATGCAGGATTCCCAGCAGGGACGATTCAGCTATTAACAGGCCGTGGCGCTGAAATTGGCTCGGCTCTGACGTCACACCCAGCCATCGCAGGTGTCGCTTTCACTGGTTCAACAGCGACGGCGCAGCGCATTAACCAAACATTAGCAGAACGTGACGCCGCTCCAGTGCCTTTGATTGCTGAGACGGGTGGTCAGAACGCAATGATTGTTGACAGTACAGCATTACCCGAGCAAGTGGTGAGAGATGTGATTCGCTCTGCGTTTGCTTCTGCGGGTCAGCGCTGTAGTGCACTGCGTGTTCTATACGTTCAAGAAGATATTGCCGATCGCATTGTTGCTCTGATCCAGGGGGCGATGGAGGAGTTAAGCGTTGGTAAACCTTATCTTCACTCGACAGATGTTGGTCCGGTTATCGACGTCAATGCGAAGAGCAAGTTGTTAAAGCATATCGAGTTTATGACTGAAACAGAGAAAAAAGTCGCTCAACTGGTGCTTACGGATGAGCATGAAAACGGTGACTTCGTTGCTCCTTCAGCCTTTGAAATCCGTGATATTTCTTGTCTTAAAGAAGAACAGTTTGGCCCGATCTTGCACATCGTTCGATTCAAAGCAAGTGAACTCACTCAGGTGGTTGAGCAGATAAACAATACTGGTTTTGGCCTAACCATGGGTATCCATAGCCGAAATGAAACCACTTACCGCTGGATTGAAAAACATGCTCGTGTTGGTAACTGCTACATCAACCGTGATCAAGTTGGCGCGGTGGTAGGAGTGCAGCCATTTGGTGGTCAAGGCCTATCAGGCACTGGACCAAAAGCGGGTGGTCCACACTATCTTTACCGTTTTACGCAAACACAGTTTTGTTAATCGAGTGAGCAAGGAGAAGTAATTATGGTTCATCAAGTAACTCGTTTTTCTGATGCTTTCTCTGCTTGGGAAAACTGGAATTTAACTAATTTTGATTCTAAAAGTGAGTGCCTACTCGCTTTTAAACAGGCTTTACAACAAGTTCAGCCTGAGTTGGCTTCGGTCGTTTCGTACCATATTGATCAAGCGTCGGCATTGATTGCTGATACCCATAGTCTGGTCGGCCCTACAGGCGAAACCAACGAACTTTACACCGCAGGTCGTGGTGTGGCTCTTGTTATTCAGGATGATGTTCAAGAGCAAGCGAAGCTATCCGTCGTTGCGCAACTAACGGCTGCGCTGATCGCGGGTAATAGTGTCATCTTATGCAGTGATGATGCGGAGCTTTGCCAAGTGTTAGAGGCTGCCTATGTTCAGTCTTCACTTCCAACTCACCTTGTCCAGTTTGCCGCATATGATGCTTATCATCAGTTGCTCGAGTCGGACGTGCGAAGCATTGGTTATGTTGGAAATCCAGAGGTGGAAAGGACGATTAACCGCCAACTGGCTAAACGTTCGGGCGCTATTGTAAGCCTGACGTCTGAAACGGATCTTGTGAGCATTCCTGTTGCCCACGATCCTCATTTGGCGCTCCGTTTTATTACTGAGCGTACAAGAACAATAAATATAACAGCAGTGGGTGGCAATGCGACCTTGTTAGAGCTCGGAAACGAAGCCCACTAAACTTCATTGATTTGCCCTCGTATTGAGGGCATTCAGGGAAGGCGATCTTTCAAAAGAGGACATATCACATGGAAAATAGCTTTGCTATTACAACCACGTTTATTGCGTATCTGGTGTTGATGCTTGCCATTGGTGTTATCGCATACCAGCGTACAAAAAATTCAAGCGACTACTTTCTTGGTGGTCGTTCATTAGGCCCTTGGCCGGCGGCGCTTTCTGCAGGTGCATCCGATATGAGTGGTTGGCTTCTGCTTGGTCTGCCGGGTTATGCGTACGCAGCGGGCATTGAAGCATTTTGGCTAGCGGGCGGTCTACTGGTAGGCACATGGTTGAACTGGTTAATTAATGCTAAACGTCTTCGTACTTACAGTATCACGACTGACGCACTGACTTTACCAGAATTTCTATCTCGTCGTTTTAACGATAAATCTAAACTGATTCAGGTTATTTCTGCTTTCTTTATTCTTTTATTCTTCCTTTTCTACACCAGTTCAGGCTTGGTTGCAGGCGGAAAATTATTTGAAACAGTCTTTGGCCTAGATTACTCCACGGCAGTAATCATTGGCACCGTTTGCGTCGTCTCTTACACGCTATTCGGTGGCTTCCTGGCGGTATCTTGGACCGACTTAGTGCAAGGTCTGCTGATGGCAGCGGCACTGATGATCGTTCCAATTACTGCGTTGGAAGGTGGTTTTGGTCAGCTTGGCAATGATCTTGCCGCGATTAACCCTGAGCTATTAACGCTATGGGATGACTCTAAAGGTGAACCACTTTCTGCGATTGCGATTATCTCTCTGGTGGCTTGGGGCTTAGGTTACTTTGGTCAGCCACATATCCTGGCGCGTTTCAAAGCATCTCGCTCAAATAAAGATCTGACAACGGCTCGTCGTATTGCGGTGATCTGGACTGCGCTATCAATGGCAGGTGCGATTCTAGTAGGTCTCGTTGGCTTAGTTTATGTGACAAACTCTGGTGTAAGCATTGATGATGGCGAGAAGATCTTTATGCTTCTGGTGAACTCTCTGTTCCACCCTGTTATTGCCGGTATCCTACTTGCTGCAATTCTAGCTGCGGTAATGAGTACTGCGGATTCTCAGTTACTGGTTTCCTCTTCAGCGTTGGCAGAAGATTTCTACAAGCAAGTGTTTAAGAAAGACGCAAGCTCAGAAGAGATTGTTATGGTTGGGCGTATTGCCGTCGTTGGCATCTCAGTTGTTGCGCTAGTTTTAGCGATGACACCTGACAGCTCAGTGCTTGGCTTGGTTTCTTACGCATGGGCTGGTTTTGGTGCTGCATTTGGTCCTGCGCTAATCCTTAGCCTTTACTGGGAAAGAATGAATCGTAATGGTGCACTGGCGGGTATTGTAGTTGGCGGTGTGACTATCGTTATTTGGAAGCAGTTATCAGGTGGCTGGTTCGACGTGTATGAAATTGTCCCTGGTATCATTTTCTCGACTCTTGCTATTGTTGGTGTAAGTTTAACGACTGGCGAGCCGGAAGAGGCTGTGAAAGCGCAGCACAACACGTTCAAAAAGCACTTAGCTGAACTGGACTAATTGATATTGGTTCGAATGAAAAGCCCCTAAATTTAGGGGCTTTTTTGTTGTCTATTGACTATTTATTGAACTTGTCTCACGTTTTCTAAACTAATGTTTGAATTTAATGAACTCTAGGTTTCAAAATATGTCAGTTATCAATAACGCTAACACTTAGGACGAACGGAAATGCCTCACATGTACTGTCATTGTTGTGATAAAAAAACGGCACATAAAATTGTCATGAAGCGTTGTGAGACGCAGAATAACTCGGTGGTTAAAAATATGGCGAACTTCTTTGCCACCGTTTTCCAAGGTGACCACTATGTAAAAATGGAAAAGCAGGCCTTTTGCAGAGTTTGCAATAGCCAAACAGAAGTTGTGACCGCACAAGACGCTTTTTCTGACGCAAAAATCGCATAACCTTCACATAATTTATCGCTAACTCAACGATCGCTATCTGTGGCTCGGTGCTTTTGTTTTAGAATACCTTCAGCATCTATAACAACTTAATGAGCCGTTAATGGATTTAGATAGAATTGATCGTGAGATCCTGCGCGCCTTGAATCTGAAAGGCCGACTTCCTATTGTTGAACTCGCCAAGCAAGTTAACTTAACCACCTCTCCTTGTTCTGATCGGGTAAAAAGATTGGAGAAAGAAGGTTATATTACGGGCTACCATGCTGAGCTAAATCCAGAAAAGCTGGGCTTGGATGTACAAGTGTTCATTCATATTCGTTTGGATCAAACCAGTTTTTCAATATTTGAAAAGTTTGCTCAAGCTGTGGCGGATATGCCGGAAATTGAAGAGTGTTATTCGCTATCAGGTGACTTCGATACCATGATTAAGGTGCGTGTAAAGGATATGAAAGCGTACCAGAACTTTATGTCGACCAAATTAGGAACCTTGCCCGGCGTGATACAAACTCGCAGTGAAGTGGTTATTGAAGAGCATAAGACCAGCTTTGGCGTTAATGCAGATCTCATATCGAAACTATAAAAAAAGGAAGCTTACCGCTTCCTTTTTCAATTTTAGGCAATAAAGGATGAAATTATGCCAATAATGCCACCAAAGATCCCGCCCCAAACGACCAACCAGCCTAGGTGTTCTTTGATCATTCTCTGAACGATTTCCTTAACCAGTTTGGGCGTCAGTTCATTGAGGCGCTGATCGATGATGTTCTCAACGTTAGTGCGTATTTCATCCATCATCGCTGGGGCTTCAAACTGTTCTTTTAAGGCATCTTTGATGGTGTCGCTCTGACTCATGTCGACAATCGCTAGTTTCATTTTCTCGACAAAAGGTTGTTTCATAGGTTGGAGCGCATCTGTGCCACCAAACATCGCCAGCATGCCACCGAATTGAGAGTTGGCGATGACGTCAACGAGTGAGTCAAACGTTGGGTTAAAGTCTATCTTTTCAATCACTGGCTCAAGGTTAAGGGACTTGCCGCCAGCCATTTCCTTGCTTAAGAACTTGTCGATGTTTTCTTGGGTAAAAAACTGCTCCATCATCAGTGTCTTGATTGCTGATTTAAATTCTTCAAAACGCGCAGGAATAACACCGGAACCATAGAGACCAGGCACCTTTTCAAATAGCATATGAATGGCAAGCCAGTTGGTGATGGCGCCTGAAAACGCAAATAGTCCAGCGTATAAGGCAATTTGGTTGTCTGCTTGATAGCCACCTGCTAGTAAAGCGAGTGCGATAAGATTGGTTAGTAAGCTCTTGTTCATTGACAAATAAGGTGTTTATTTACGATGGAGAGGAGTATATACCAAGTCAAATATGAGATGTCACACAAATTGATTTGGCGCTCTGATGAAATCGCCAAATCGAATCTAGGATTTTGAGCTTATCGTTCTTCGGCTAATAAAATAGCTTGTTTGATGTTTTCAGGTATAGAAGCTTTGGTGTGGTGCTTAAAGTCAAACATGACGCAAGTGGCTGAACCAACGGTCGTCACTTTACCAGTGCTTTCACTTACGATCTGGTACTCCATTGTGAATCGGTCATCTTGCAAGTCAGTGACACGGGAACCAATTAACAGCGTATCTGGATAAGTGACTGGTGCTTTGTATCGACACTCGGTGTGGCTGAGCACAGGGCCTATATGGTTTTGTTGTAGGTTAACGAGCAGATTGATTTTGTTGAAGTAGTCGAGTCTTGCTGTTTCAAAGTAGCGGAAATAAACCGCGTTGTTGACGTGTTGCAAAGCGTCCATCTCGCCCCAAGCCACCTGAATTTTCGTTACTGTAGCAAATTCGGCCAGTAGTTCTTCCATGTTACATCTCCTTAAACTGAGCTTTTATTCTAGTGGCTAAGTGCGATGCTGTGCAGAAATTGTTATCAGTTTGTGATCCTAGTTGTTCGGTACAAGGCGATGCAACTGAAACGTTCGTCACAATGAAATAGTAAAAGAGTCGGTATCCTTGTTCGTGATGGAGGGGAGTCTGCAATACAGGGCAAAAAGAAAGGACCCGAAGGTCCTTATTGGTCTATTAAGTGCGATAGCCTTTTAGTATTTGAGCCAGAGATACGGAGGCTTTAGTGAGATTGGCTACCCCCATTGAGGATTGTTCTGCCACACTACGAATTGTATTAGATTGCGCTCGAATCTCACTCAGTTCTGAGGCGATGTCATTGGCAACCGCGCTTTGTTCTTCCGCTGATGTTGATATCTGAATGCTCATATCTTTCAGAGCGCGCGCTGATTCGGAGATGGATTGTACGTCATGGCCAATGTCTGCGACGATATCACTGCTGGTTTGGGCTTGGCTCACGGTTTGTTCAGTAATTGAAGCGATAGTGCGCGTTTCTGATTGGAGTTTCTCAATCATGGTCTGGATTTCGACTGTTGCGGCTTGAGTTCGTCCTGCCAACGTGCGTACTTCATCTGCTACTACAGCAAAGCCACGTCCTTGCTCACCAGCGCGAGCTGCTTCGATGGCGGCATTCAATGCTAGTAGATTGGTTTGCTCAGAGATAGCGTTGATGGTGGTGATCACTTCATTAATTTGTGTCGTGTTATCAGTGAGGCTAGAGACGGATTGTGACGCCTGACCAATGTACTCGGACAGCTTAGTGATTTCATTGATAGCGGACTGAACGCGTTGGTAGCTTTGATCAATATGCTCAGAATCGCGCTCAGTTTGTGCTGTTGAGTGCTGAGAAATGTTCGTCACTTCTTTTGCTGAAGCCGTCATCTCTTCCATGGCGGTAGCGACAGAATCTAATGAGGCGTATTGCTGGCTGATTTGGGTTTCGCTCAATTTCATCTCTTGCTCGAATGAAGCTGAAGTTTCACTCAGTGTTGTCGCATTATCTTTCACTGTCACGACTAAGTCGGTCAGGGTATCCATTGCTTTGTCTAGAGCACAGCCGATAGTGCCAAACTCATCACGCCCTGGATGGAAGCCGAGGCGAGAGGTTAAATCACCTTCACCAATGCGTTGTGTTGTGGTGTAGAGAACCCACAGAGCACCACCAAGGAATGTGGCGACCCAGTAGCAGAATAGTGCAAAAGGAAGCGCCCAGATAAAACTGAGGGCAAAACTGGTCATTGCTTCGGATTTTAACTGTTGTAACTCACCAGCACGATTTAATGTTAACTGATAGAACTTGCCATCTTGGGCTTGTGCGGTCGCTGTAACGATGCCGTCACGGAACGTCGCTGCTTGTGAGCGGTTGACTTGAGTCACATTAGACAGTGCGCCAAGTTTCTGTGGATCGGCGACTTTGGCTAGCTCAGCGATGTGCTGTTCAGCGGTGACAACGGCTGACTGCTCGAACATTTCGATAGTATTGGTATATCTTCCGCCAGCCAATGAGGCTACCGCTAGAATAAATAGGGCAAAAATGGCCCACATCTTGTCATTGATCGACATTTTAATGAACAAGCGATCTATCGTTCGAAACTCTACTTCTTTCATACTAGGATTCCTTTTCCGTCTCAGCCGGAAAGCTTACAGTTATATTGTAAAAATCTGATTACAAATTTATCGGCCTAAGGTGAAGAATTATGAGTCATCAGTCGCAATAATTTGTAATTAAAATTCCATTTTATCCAAGTAATGTGACGATGATCGTTATTCAAGGGAGGCTCTAGTTATACCCGTTGTATATCAATCGCTGTCACGATGCAGATGGAAATATTTGGTCTTTTTCTTGCTAAGTTAACAATAGTATTGAGATAAAGAGAATGACAATGGAAATTAAAACAGGCCTATTGGATCATCCTGATGTGCTATTGCTACTTGAGCAGCACCTCGCGGATATGAATGCCACTTCGCCCGCCGAGAGTGTCCATGCGTTGGATGTAACGGCGCTGAAAGCTCCTCAAGTGACTTTTTGGACAGGCTGGAGCAATGGAAAGTTATTAGGATGTGCCGCGTTAAAACACATTGATGATACCCATGGAGAGATCAAGTCAATGCGTACTGCCGAGACTTCGCGTGGCCAAGGTGTCGCTGCATGTTTGCTCAATCATGTATTGGAACATGCCCATCATTCCGGGCTGAACCGTGTCAGCTTAGAAACGGGCTCGATGGCCTTTTTTGCTCCGGCCCGTTCATTGTATGAGAAATTTGGTTTTGAGTACTGTGAGCCATTTGCAGACTATGAGCTCGACCCTAACAGCCAGTTTATGACGCGTAATATCTAATTTAACTTAGCAATAACCCAATAGTGCGAGCGCTATATATTGGTGCGTTGGTGCGCTTTAATAGTGCAACAATACAGGTCCAAATACCACATTGCTCTAACGGCAAGATGCCGCAAAGTGTCCAACATCAATTTGGATGCAATTTTCATCTGGTGAGAATTGCACCAATCTGATGGGTCGTTATTCTTATCCGCAGTTACTACTCTAGAGCCACATATGCCACCTAGTAGGTGTTCTACACGATGAATCTGATTGTTAATATTCAAAAAAGTGTGCGAAAGCATGGCTTTGAGATGGCCACGAGACAAGCTTGGCGTTGTGGGGTAAAAGCCAATTTAGTTAAGCGAGTTATTGGCGTTGCTCGTGGACAAATTGTGTGTGTCGTTGAAGGTGTTCGTCCTGAACTATCGACAGAGATAAATAACGCGCTTCACACTGATGACAAGCAGGGCAGATATGTGTTTGTCGGAGGCATTGTTTGGCTCCCCAATGATTTGCTTGCCCCCGGTTTTCCCGACTTTATGTTTATGCATGTTAGAAATTTGGGTAGCAAGCATAAATACATGACTGATGAAGAGCTGTTCTTAAATTTGGCGTAGGTAAGCGATGGTAGCGTTATTTTTTAAATGTCTGATTGGTGCCACCGCTGTGTTGGTGATTGCACTGCTGTCCAAATCGAAGAACTTTTTTATTGCTGGTTTAGTACCGCTGTTTCCAAGCTTTGCTTTGATCGCGCATTACATTGTCGGCTCAGAGCGGAATATGGAAGATTTACGAGCCACCGCCTTGTTTGGCCTCTACTCACTGCTCCCTTATGCTAGTTATCTGTTAGCCGTCTACTATTTCAGCTATCGCTTTAGTTTGGTTCAAACCCTAAGTATGGCTACCGCCGTTTGGGTTGTGTCAGCGATGATGTTGCTCGTAATTTGGACCAGAGCTTTAGCGGTCAGTTAGAAGAAAGCCTAGAGTTCGACTCTAGGCTTTTTTGTTAGAACGGATACCAGAACAATTCGGTTTCTAGATAGCGCTTAGCTACCGCCAATATGACGATGACCGCAATGGCTAGCAGGCAGAGTTTGTCCGTGTTGCCTAGTGGTCTTGAGCTATACCATGAACGGGTATTGTGGCGTCCAAATCCTCTTAACGTCATCGCGTTGGATATTTCATCTGCTCGGTCCAAGCTTGAGAAAATGAGAGGACCAAGGATCTTAGCCACGTTCTGTAGGCGCTGCATTAGAGGTGTGTTTTTTGATATATCAAGGCCACGGGCCTGTTGAGCGTGCATGATATTGACGAAATCGTTCTTGACCTCAGGAAGGTAGCGCAGTGTCAGACTAACGGCATACGCAATCTTGTACGGCACGCCAATGCGGTTCAAGCTGGCTGCAAACTCTGTCGGGTGAGTAGTAAAGACAAATACCAAGGCAATTGGGAACATGCTGAAGTATTTGAGAGTGACCGTAACCAAATAGAACAGAGTCTCTTGAGTTAGCGAATAGTGGCCAGGCAGATTAAACACAACAGTGCTTGATCCAATGTATTCACTGCCTTGTTGGGGAGCCAACAAAAACATAAATAGTGCGTTGAGTGTTAAGACACTGGCTGTACCAATGAGCAAAGGTTTGTAAACTTTGAAAGGTACTTTTGTGATTTTTAGTAAGTACAGGCCTGCCACAATCAGTAAACCAATCAATCGGATATCGAAAGTGGTCAGTACCACAGTGACCCAAGCCATAAATAAGGCGAACTTGGTAATGCCATTTAGTGCATGCAAAGGCGACTTGGTATCGACATAACTGATACCAAACTTCATTTTAGAAGCTTTCATGCTGCGTGATTCTCTAGTTGGATGAAGTACTGCATAAACGCATTGATATCGGCTACATCTAAACGCTCTGCCAGATCATATAGGCTAGTGGTGGTTAGATTGGCTTTGTCGAGTAGCTCGGGCTGGCTGAAAACTTCAGTCATCGGCGCATCTGCTATCAAGCGGCTGTCAGAAATAACAATTGAGCGGTCAGTGTATTCGAGCACAAGATGCATATCGTGGGATATGATCATGACAGTAATACCCAACTGCGAATTTAGTTTGCGAACAAAGTTCAGCATAGAGGTATAGTTGCGATAATCCTGCCCTGCGGTAGGTTCATCAAGAATCAGCAGCTTAGGCTCTAAAGCAAGGATTGAAGCGATGGTCACACGCTTTTTTTGTCCATAGCTTAGCGCTTCAATTGGCCAGTTTCGGTACTTGCTCAAACCACAGAGTTCAAGGGTATCGAGCACTTTCTTCTCAACCTGTTGTTCTGACAATCCTTTGTTGCGTAAACCAAAGGCAACTTCATCAAAGATCATGTGGTGTGAAATCATATGATTTGGGTTTTGTAACACCACACCAATTTGCTGGCTGCGCTCAAAGATAGAAAGAGTAGCAATGTCTTCTCCCTCTAAACAGATAGAACCTGAATCTGGCTCGATCACACCCATAATTAATTTGGTAAGCGTCGATTTTCCGGAACCGTTTTTGCCGAGTACAGACACAAATTCGCCGTGAGAAATAGTAAAAGAGACGTTTTCTAACGCATTCTTCTCACCATCGTAAGAGTAGGTTAACTCGTTGATGGTAAGTAGAGTATCTTCTGAGCGAGTAAGCGTTTTGGTTGGACTCTGCCAGTTGGCAAAGTGCGGCCTATAGCCAGTGATAGGCATCTCTTTAATAGAGGAGTAAGTGTCCAATTGTTCCAACGGACAATTGGCCGCTTTTAGAGCCGTTAAGTAGAGTGGTTCACGAATTCCATGAGTTTCGAGCAGAGTTGACGCCAGTAATGCGTCGGGTGTCATGTCTGCAACAATTTCTCCTTGTTGCATTAGAATGACTCGATCTACGGGGCGGTGTAGAACATCTTCTAGTCGATGCTCTATGATGATGACTGTCTTACCCGTATCACGATGCAACTGGTCAATGATCTCGATGGTTTTTCGGCTTGTCTTTGGATCCAAAGCGGCAAGTGGTTCATCAAACAGCAAAGTATCAACATCATCTACTAGGATGCCGGCAAGCGATACACGTTGTTTCTGGCCTCCAGATAGATCGTGTGGCGAACGATCAAGCATGTCACCGAGCTCTACCATTTGCGCCGTTGACTTGACGATAGGATACATCTCGATGTTCGAGGCCAGTTGATTCTCTAACGCAAAGGCAATGTCTTCGCCTACACTCAGCCCAACGAATTGGCTATCGGTGTCTTGTAACACCGTACCAATCTGCTCAGTGTATTGGTGAAGATCCAATTGAGTCGCCGCGT
Source organism: Vibrio sp. TRT 2004 (assembly GCF_050113735.1). NCBI lineage: Bacteria > Pseudomonadati > Pseudomonadota > Gammaproteobacteria > Vibrionales > Vibrionaceae > Vibrio > Vibrio sp. TRT 2004. The sequence continues at coordinate 86,699 of NZ_JBNJOH010000001.1, forward strand.
TGCCATTTAAAAGCAATTGACCTGAAGTCTCGCCCTTGATGGCGTGCGGGATCAGACCGTTCAGGCATTGTCCAAGTGTTGACTTTCCGCTACCACTTGGCCCGATAATGACGATTTTCTCTCCTTTCTCTATCCTTAGATTGATATGTTTAAGCGTCGGTTTATCCAGTGACTCATATCTAAAAGAGAAGTCAGAAAATTCAATGGTCATTATCGTTTAAGCCTCCGAAAGATTGCGGCTTTGTTTGTTGCGTTTTGCGACCGATTTAAGGATAAAGTAACCCACAACGGCGATCAGAACGGTGTTACCCGCAGCGATGATCGTCAACTGAGTAAAGACCTTGGTGAATGGTTCTGCGTAGAGAACGGTGTCGAGCAAGGCTGAACAGCCGTAGCCAAATACATTGCCAACCAAAGCAAGGAGAACGAAGAGAATAAAATCTTTGTTATCGAAGTGGCCTTGAGAGATACGCTGTTTGGTTAAGATAGGGAAGAAACCGATCACCAAGCCGACAATGCCTGAGCCCAGAACCCAAGTTAGCCATACGCCCCAGCCAGCAAATAAATCGGTCACCCAGTGGCCGATAAATCCAACTAGGAAGCCAACGATAGGGCCAAATAGTACAGAGAAAAGAGCTAATACAGCCATTGCTGGTTTAAGTGTTGTATTGGCGAAAACTGGAATACCAAACATAGGCAGGCCGCCGATACCGTAGAGTGCTGCGCCGATCGCAATGACCACGACTGTTTTTGCTGAAAAGTTCATAGATAACCTTTTGTATTACATCCTTTCATCCGTGCTTTTAGCGATGAACAACGAGCGAATGAATGGCAATGAAATTGTAAAAGAACGCAATGATAGGTGCTTTATTTGATTGAGTTTTATACACCTATGTTCGTCAGGTGCAGATTATACCTTCAGAGTTTGAGCTTGGAAAGCTAACTATCTGGATGGCTAAAAAGTAGCTGGTTCTTTTACTGATTAAAAATGCCGTTCTTAATCCTGCCAATGAAAAAGGCCTCTATGGTGGAGGCCTGTTGATTGGTAGGGTTAATGATCGAGATAGAGGTAGTTTTGCCAGCTCTTCATTCGAATCAGGACTTTACGCATGATAGAAACATGGCTGAACCTATCTGAATAGACGGCCACTTCAACTGCAGTACCTAAAGGAAGTTGGTACTCAGTGAGGTCGTCAGTAATTTTAAGCGTCACAAAGACTCGTCCACTGGTTCTCAATGCTTCAGTACCAAGTAAGCTACCACGAGCTTGGAACTGGCTTTCGCCTATGGCGGGTAGAACCTCTATCACTTCGCCTTTAAACACTTTTCCTGGTAGTGCTCTGAATAGAAACTCAGCTTCAAAACCTGGTTTTAGTCTTTGTAGCGAATTTTGGCGAAACGCGGCGGTATAGATTTTTTCTTCGGTATGGACGAAAGTCATAACCGGTGCCAGCGGTAGCGGTACGGCCATTACACCAGGTCGCAGCGCAAGTTGTGTGGCAAAGCCATCTGTGGGCGCTCTCACGACGGTCTGCTCTAAATCAAACTCGGCTTTGCGAAGGTCAGCTAAAAGGCGAGCGACCGTGGTGTTTTCACCGCCGATCACAGAGTCTAGCGCTAGCTCAGCTTGTTCAACGCCCGCTGCTGCGGACTCAACGGCTGCTTGCGCTGCTTTGTAGGCTTGACGGCGAGTATCAAGTTGCTGCTCGGTAAACGCACCTTTATCGTAACCACGTTGATAGCGCGAGAACTCTCTTTGTGCTTTATCTCGTTCAGCAATCGCTTGTAATTCTGTGGCTTTGGCGGCCTGAAGCTTAGACTCTAAGCCAAGGGCTCCCTGGCTTGCTTCTTTGATTTGAGCTTCTAACTTAGCCACTTCGGCCTGATAAGGGATGGGATCAATTCGAAACAAAATATCGCCTTGTTGCAATGGCTTATTTGCTTCGACAGGGACCTCAATCACTTTACCACGCACGCCAGACACGATCGGTGTTGAAGAGAAAATCTGATTGCCGATCTGAGTAAATGGGTGGTTGAAGTTCATTAATAGAATCAGCGTACCGATCAAAACCACGCCCCCAAGCACTGCTGTTGGGACAGTCCACTTATTCAATGGGATATTGAATACTTTGAAAATGGTAATACATAGCGCGGCATAAGTCAGAATGAGTAGTAAATCCATTATTGCTCCTCCTGCTTATTGTTATCATCAGACTTTTTCTGGCTCTGGGTTGCTTTGAGGGTTGCAATTTCCTGCTCTAACTGAGCAACCTGATCGATGAGGGTGGAAACTCGATGGTGGATATCATGCTGCTCTTCTTCGAGCTTTTGAAATCCCCAGCCCCGCTCTTTTCGCCAAATGGTGGCCCAAATCCACAAAAATGGCCAAATGGCATGAAGAGTAAAGAGGCTAACCCAGCCCGCGTAGTGAATGGCGTCTTGGTGGGGGTGCCCGCGCTCTTTAGCTATTTCATAGGGAATATCGTGAATAACGATAATGCCATAGAAGATAACTAGGGCAACAAAGACCAACAGCCCTAAGGCGAAGTAGTCTAAAAACATAGCTAAGTCCCTGTAGTTGTGTTTCTAAATTTAAATCGTACGGCGGTTGAGAAATAAAGTATAGAAATAAAAACAACAAATTAGCGATTAATTGGTTACAATTTTGTCAAAAGTTAAAAAGCAGCAACGTTATGCGAGGAATGATGGGTTTTCAGGGAGAGATTGCCGCAATTGGCGCTGCAATGGTGTGGGCGCTTGCTACTTGGATTTATAGCCAGTTTAGCCATCGTTTTTCAGCACTGCAGTTGAATATTCTAAAAGGCGTCATTGCTTCGGTTATGATGCTGGTCGTGCTGCCGTTTGACGCACAGTTTGACCAACCGATCTCTAAAGAACACTTGCTGATTTTGGCTCTATCTGGCGTGATTGGAATTGCGGTGGGCGACAGTGCGTATTTTGCCTCATTAAAGCGGATTGGTGCCAACAAAACACTCCTGCTGGAGTCATTGGCTCCGCCGCTCTCCGGTGTACTAGCCATCGTCGCTCTTGGTAGTACACTGTCATCCCAGAGTTGGCTTGGTGTTATGATCACCACTCTTGCGGTGACTTTCGTCATCTTTCAACCCACTGAAAACAGCCGCAATATGTCTTGGTCAGGCGTAGCTTTCGGTTTGTTGGCGAGTGTCTGTCAGGCGACAGGCGTGGTTATTTCTCACTATGCTCTCGTCGCCGGTGATCTTCCACCGCTACTCGGTGCATTGATCCGACTCTCTGTGGGAGTCATTGCGGTGATAGTGGTGATTCAGTTTGTTGAAAAAGCCCCTTTTCGAATGATAAAACACCACGTAAAAGAACTGACATCACAAGCATTTTTGTGGCTGCTGGGGGCGATTTTTGTTGGTACTTTCCTTGCTCTATGGTTGCAACAGGTATCACTCAAATATGCCAATCCAGCAATTGCGCAAACCTTGATTGCGACCAGCCCTTTGTTCATGCTTGTGATTTACTTTTTTAAAGGACAGCGAATCGACGCCAAAAGTGCTGTAGGCACAGTGGTCGCGGTGGGGGGGATTTCTTTGTTCTTTATTCAGTAGTTGACTACTCAGTGCAGACTTGATTGCGCCCATTTGCTTTGGCTCGATAAAGTGCTTTATCTGCTCGGTAAAATGTGCGCTGGGTGTTTTCGCCCTCGCGATGGAGCGTGATGCCAATACTTACGGTTAGTCCGCGTTCGCCAAGAATATTTTGCCAACCAAAATTGAAAATACGCTCACGGTAGTTTTCGGCATGCAATTCAGCCTGCTCGAGTGTAGAACGTTCGAGAATCACCAAGAACTCTTCTCCACCAAAACGCACACATGAAGCGCCACGAAACTTGAAATAGGTTGAAAGTTCGTGGGAGACGTTAACAATAGCTTTGTCTCCAACCAAATGGCTCAGCTCATCATTGATCGACTTAAAGTGATCGATATCGACGACCATCAAAGCAAATGGCACATCATGCAACAGCAAGTCTTTCAGTTTGACATCCAACCAACGGCGGTTGTGTAGAGAGGTCAAAGGATCGGTGAACACGTCTTGTTGAAGCTGAGCTACGGTATGCTTTTGGCTTTCTGTAGTCTCTTTCAGCTCTCGGTTCTCTTGCTCCGACAAGATCAGTTTTAATTGCAACTCAAAACGAGAAAGTCGACGTAGTTGACTGGCGCCTAACTCCCCGATTGGGATCTTCTTCATTAGATCACTCTCAATCCGGTAGGCGCTCTTTTGGTATTCTAGGGCACTTTTGAAATCATCTCTCTGCGCGCTAATTTCCGCCAGCGAGTTACATAGCTGAAGGTTGAGGATCGGAGACGCGTATTGTTTGATTCGTTTTCGGGTTGATTCTAGAACCCAATTTGCAATATGAGGTTTATTTACTTCACACAGGCAGGCAGCAAGTTCTAAACGGATCATGTTAGACAGCCAAGTCGAGTGAATGTTACCTGTCGTGTACTGTACGTTGCCAAGACAACGCATCGCTGAGTCTAGTTGTCTGCTTTGTCGATATAACTTTGCTTGGTAGAGAAGAATTTGGCCAGACAGAACTTTGTCACTGACTAGGATGCTTAACTCTTCACACTCTTTAATCAGATCGCTTGCAGCGGTGGTTCGATTGAGTTCGATATAACAGGCCAACATATAGAGTTTGTAACGCAAACGGAGCGAACGACTACTAATGGCATGGTCGATACTGTCAACTTTTTGATAATAACGCAGTGCGCGGTTGTGATCGCCATAGGCATCGCATAAGTTGCCCATACCTATGACCGCAAGAACATAAGCATCAATGAAGCCGTTATCGACCGCTATCGTCGATGAACTGCTGTATTCACCAAGAGCGCCATGGTAATCCCCATTTTCTACCAGTTTATCTGCAAGTGCGTTACGTACCTCTAAAATGAGCTCAGCGTCTTCAGGCAGAGAGAGATACCTTAACGCTTGTCTAAGTTCATCTATGCTGGCTTGCAACTGCTTCAGCTCAAAACGAAACTCAGCGCTAATGATTAAACACTGTGCTTTTTCTTGCGATGTGGTTGCTACATGTAGTCTGACATGATCCCAAAATATCAATGCCTCTTCACCGGACACGGAAGCTGCATCTAAACCGGAGTCAGATATCTTTTTAAACAATGCTTCCATCATGATCTTCCTGTTGCAGGCTGTCTTCGAGCTGCTCTAATGTGAAAGGGAAAGAGAGGATATCTTGGTATACAACCTTAGGTAAATCTTGGTTGAGCCCACGACGGTGCCATGGGTAAATTTCAATCATTTTTGCAAGGATATGGAAAACGTTAAGCGCTTCTTCACCTTTGTCGGCCAGAAGTAATCCGATGCGTTCACTGCTCAGTCGAGCCAGCAGATCTTGTTTATTACAAATCGAGTGTGTCAGTTCCGCACAGACATCAAGGCAGTTGGAGTCATGGTGTTGGATGGTAATGACGGCATGGTTCGATCGTTTCAGTTCAGTCTTGAATAGAACTAACTGCTCCCACCAATAGGTTTCCGATACCATCTGACTTAACTGTTTGTCTGGGTCAAATTCATGTTGACCACGAATTCGGTTGATCAGCTTGCGGGCGCGTTGTTCGAGCTGTCGTTTAGACGCGCGGGCTTTGTCGTTACTGACTCTTGCTGTTTGCTCGCGGAGCATAGCAATAGAGTGTTTACGATATTTTTGAAACGCTTGAAGGGCAGTTTGGTAGTCGCCCGACTCTTCAGCGACACGAGATTGTTGGAAACAGATTTGCGATAGCAACTCGCCATTGTCGAAGGAAATGGCAGACTGTTCTGCCTGTATGAGTAATTCTGCGGCTTTTTCGGGTCTTTTACGGAGAAGTTCGACTCGCGCTCGGCTAATGAATGAGTGCGCCTTCATCCAAATGAGATCGTGGCGCAGGGCGAGTTCGTGAGCTTTGCTGGTGGCTTGTTCTGCATCCTCGATGCGCTCAAGTCCTAGCAGGGCTAATCCTCTAAAATCCCACACTTCTGCTTGCCATGTTTTATCTTGATGGTCTTTTAACACTTCCATCGCACCATCGAGAACCGAGAGCATTTCTACATAGTTGTTGAGTAAATACAGATCCCAAGCGAGTAAGATTCGTGCCTTACCTTCGAGCCAGCCAATACGGCTGTTATTGGCCACCTTAACGGCTAATTCATGGGTAGATTTGGCAAGTTGGTATTCGTGGGTGATACGCCAGACATTACCAAGGCCAATCAGTGCTTCGAGTTGGATTTCTGTTTCATCAACTAGGGCAGACTGCTCTAGCGCGTTGATCCAAAATTGTTGTGCGGAGTAGTATTTGGCTTCTCCCCAGTAATGCAGGGCGTGAATGTGTAAGATTTCTGGAAGGAGGTCGTCAGTATCAAGTGCATTGAGTTTACTATGGGCGTCTTTTATGTACTTTAAGCCCTTGCGGTACTCCATTGTGCACCAAGCACAACGAGACATGATGATTAGACACTGGATTTCACCTTCAGGGAAAAGGATCTGCGATGAGCGAGCGGCGCATTGCTCAGCAATCGCCCACACTTTATCGGGTTCCGTTTCAATTCGCCCTTTGAGTTGCTCAATTTCGACTTCTAACAGTCGCTGGCTTTTATCCAATGAATCAATCCTTTACTGCATCAGTGTTCACATACTTACTGGTATTATATTAATTGCTAAAGAATGAACACTACTAAAAGTGCTAAAACAGAAACTGTTTACGGGCATTCGTCACATTACTGAGAATTATGAAAGTAGTTCGCGCAAAGTCAAAGGTGATTGAGTTAATTCTAAAGTTTGAGCGGCTGTTCTTCCTGTCTTATCCTGATAGCATAAATTATGCCATGCTCTGAATATATCAAGCATTGGCATCAGTCCACCTGGACGTAACTTGCGCCTAGGTTCATTGATAAAGCTCTCAAACAAAGTTTGAAAACGATGTTGATAAAACTCTGTTTGGCGGATTGAAGCCTTACGAAGCCACTGTTTTGGTTGGTTATTATTCCCAGCTAGGTAACAAATACCTTTAGAGGCTTGTTCGCCAGACACTATTGCCCACCTATCGCGCCACCATCCCATGTGAACAATATCGATTTTGTCGATTGGGTTTTCTTCTCGCCACGTTTTATCTTCCTCAACGTACATAAGGTCGATATTTTGACGCTGTATTCTCGGCAGGCAAACACTCAAGGCCGCAGAACGTAGTACCGGATCTTGTGGCAAATATATGGAAACTTGACGCTCACTGTGACACATATCCATCACGTGCAGAAAATGCGCGTAGGAAGTATAGGGTGGACGAATCAACGCACCCTTCGACGGGTAGTTAAATACCGTAAGATTTCCCATTGGATCTTCAACGTTACCGCGAGCCAAAATGGTTTGATATTGCTGATCAATGCGCTCCCTTAAAAACGGTGAAGGGGTTGGCGCTGGCATATTGGCTTCGGATGAATGTTCACGTGAAACGAATCGTGCCGGAAACTGATACGGATCGTGATCGACACTTCCACTAGGTTCTTCGTCAGCAGAATAATTGACGTGTTGACATAAGATGTAACCACTGTGCGCTTCACCAGTCGCTATCCACAAAACGCCATTATTGCTTTTGGGCTGGAGAGACACGTAATGAGAGGCAAGCTGATAGTCTTGAGCGTGGTTTACCCAACGGGCGTCAAACATGGCCAGTTTTCTACGACAACGACTTGCGATGTGATCGAGGTGATCGTAAAACGTCTTTGGATTGATCTCTAACTTGCGGCATATTTCGCGTACGGAATAGCCCATAAAGAGCAAACCAAGTAGGTTTTCTTGGAAGTGCAGTTTTTTATTGGCACCTGACCATTTATCGACAAACGTCGACTGACATGACTTACAACGGTAACGCTGACGGTCACCGCTATAGCCAAAGGCATGGTATAGATGTTTATGGGTGTGGACAGAAAGTCCGAAGTTTTGACAGTCGTCATTACGACAGGCGGGTAGGCCGTCGCTGTGGAGATGTCTAAGGCGGTGAAGTTCATTTAAAACTTCACGGTTATTAAGTAAGGGGGGGAAAGCACCACACTCCCGACATACCATCGCAGGTCGCTTAGGGTTAGCATGCTGCACAACGTAACGATGCGCTTCACTCAATCCAAAGTTGTCACACGCCAATGTTTTACAAAAGTTGAGCTGTAACCCGTCTGCTTCCTGTGGCAGTTTGCCAGTAGTCACTATCTCCCCCTCGGGATATTCAGGCCACCAAAGACAACTTTGGCGGCAATAAGAATAGAATTAGATGTTGATCGCTGTTTCTAGAGCCACTTTCATCATGTCGTTGAATGACTTCTGACGCTCTTCTGAACTTAGCTTCTCACCACGGATGATGTGGTCAGATACGGTTAGGATAGTTAGTGCTTTCGCCCCTAAGTCTGCAGCAACACCGTAGATACCTGCTGCTTCCATATCAACACCTAGAATGCCTAGCTTTTCCATCTTCTCGAAGATGTCCGCTTCTGGTGTGTAGAATAGGTCTGCAGAGAATACGTTACCTACTTTTACAGGAACTTGTTGAGCACGCGCTTGGTTCACCGCTTCTTCAAGTAGACCGTAGTCAGCAATCGCCGCGAAATCATGGTTGTTGAAACGAATGCGGTTAACTTTAGAGTCAGTAGAAGCACCCATACCGATCACAACGTCCATTAGGTTTACGTCGTCACGTACCGCGCCACAGCTACCTACACGAATTACGTTCTTCACGCCGTACTCAGCGATAAGTTCGTGCACGTAGATACAGCAAGAAGGGATACCCATACCGTGGCCCATAACCGATACTTTTTTACCTTTGTAAGTACCAGTAAAACCAAACATATTACGAACGTCACAAACTTGCTTGACATCTTCTAGGAAAGTTTCAGCGATGTACTTAGCGCGAAGCGGGTCGCCTGGCATAAGTACTGTTTCTGCGAAATCACCAGGTTGAGCGTTAATGTGTGGGGTTGCCATAGTTATTACTCCAAATTTATTAGTCAATCACGGTGTTGATTACTAATTGTGTTGATTTTGAAAAATCTGTTGAGGCAATACTAGCTATATCTGCCAATACTCCATGAGAAGTATGTCACAAAAGAGCGGCTATGTGTGTCAAATGTGCCTATTGATAACCAAATGTGTTGAAACTGGTAAAGCAATCGATTCGGAAAAACGTTTGCTTTATGTGGTGAACCAAATAAGCAATTTTTTCGTACCATTTCCCATGATTGTACAAACACTATTTTTGTACAGTTGAAGAAAATTATGCTAAAACTTGTACAGGATTTTTACTTGTATAGCCACAAAGTTCGTAAGGAGCTCGCTATGGAACAGAAGATTAAGATTGGCATCAGTGCTTGTGTATTGGGCGAACGAGTGCGATTCGACTCCGGCCATAAAGTCAGTAAGTTTGTGACCAAAGAGCTCGCGCCTTATTTTGATTTTGTATCCGTCTGCCCTGAGGTGGGAGCCGGGATGCCAGTACCAAGACCGACGATTCGCTTAATTTCGAATGAAGAGCGAATTGCTTTGGTCGAAACGAAGGATCCAAGCAAGGAACATACTCAACAAATGCTCGACTTTTCCAAAGCAAAAGTAGAGGCGCTAGCGAGTGAGCAGTTATGCGGCTATATCGTCTGTGCTAAATCACCAACTTGTGGCATGGAAAGAGTCAAAGTCTACAAAAATGGTGGGGCTGAAAACATTGGTGTTGGGCTTTATACCAGAGAGTTAATGGAACGAATGCCATGGCTACCGGTAGAAGAAGACGGTCGCCTCAATGATCCTGTGCTCAAAGAGAACTTTGTAACTAGGGTCTACACCTTACAAGATTTCTATCAGTCTATGGGTGATGAACCGACAAGAGGGAAAATCGTCGCATTCCACTCTAGATATAAGTTGGTACTGATGGCACACCATCCTCAGTCCTATAAAAAATTAGGCAGCTTAGTCGCCAATATAAAAGAGTATCGGCTTGATGAGTTTTACTCTCTCTATCGTGAAGGGCTAATGAAAGCGATGTCGTACCGAGCGAGCAGAAAGAATAACACCAATGTTCTTCTCCATATTCAGGGCTACTTTAAACGTCAATTAGGTAAAGCCGAGAAACAAGAGCTGCGTCAGACCATCGATGATTATCGTGTCGGTTTACTCCCTTTGCTTGCCCCCCTAACTCTGCTTAAACATTACTTGTCGGCGCATCCTGATCAGTACCTTTCTCAGCAGGTGTTCTTCCAACCCCATCCTCAGGAGTTACGTTTAAGATATGGATTGTGAACAAAAGCAGTATGCAATTAGAGAAGTGTCTCAACTGACTGGTGTAAAGCCCGTGACATTGCGGGCTTGGCAACGGCGCTACAATTTAATTCAGCCACACCGTACGGAAAAAGGTCACCGAATCTATACTGAGCAGCACATAGCGCTTATTGGGGAGATACAGAGTTGGCTGAGTAAAGGAGTCTCTATCGGTAAGGTCAAACAGGTTTTAGATCTGAATGACGCCGGCGAGGCAAATGAGCTGACCGTTGTCAATCATTTGGATGAGGTACCGTTGTTGTTAGAGGCTTTAGCTAAGCTCAGCAAAAACAAAGCGGACTCCATCATTGCCACAGTGCTGAAAGAGTACCCGATTGATATTGTAGAGCGGCAGTTCATTCAGCCCACTGAAAAAGCGCTTTCCGTGGTTCGGTTCGGTTTACGATCACTCCAAACTGGGATGATGAGAACCTTATTAGTTGCACGGCTTAACGAGATTTTAGAAGCAGAAAACAAAGTATCTAGCTCTAAACGTTGCTTACTTATTTGTTATGAAAGCACCAACGATATCGAGTCTCGCTTGTGGGCATTAACGCTTTCTCAGTCAGGTCTGCATGTCGTTATTGTCGATGGTGTCGATGACTTGTCGGGATTAGTAGAACACCCTGACTTAGATGTTTATGACACATTGGCGATTTTTAGTGGACGTCCAGTTACCGTAGCCCAGCAATCTCATATTGAGAGAATTAAGCTCAGTTTTAGCGGCAACCTGGTGCTATCCGATATGGTAGAAAGCGAGTAAAACGATGAAGTTAGTATGGCTACGTAGAGACCTGCGTGTCGAAGATAACCGCGCCTTGAACTTAGCATTAGCATCAGGCCAACCTGTCGCAGCCATTTATGTTGCAACTCCTAAGACTTGGCAGCGTCACGGCTTGGCACCTATTCAGGCAGACTTGATCTTTCGTCGCTTATGCGAATTGCGCAATGATCTTGATTTACTCAATGTCCCTCTATTCTATGTGCAAGTAGAGACGTTTACACAGGCGGCAGAGAGAGTGGCTGATTTGGCACAAGCTAACTCAGTGAGCGGCGTTTTCTACAATAAGGAGTATGAAGTTGACGAGCGAAATCGCGATTCATATTTAGAACAGCAACTGAGCGATTCAGATATCGAAGTGATAGGGGTCGATGACAAGTGTGCGTTGAGACCGGGCAGTGTGCTCAATAAACAAGGGGACTACTTCAAGGTTTTTACCCCGTTTAAACGCGCATATCTTACCAAATTGTACCAACAGCCTATTAGCGTACTGAAAGCAAAGCCTGTCGACTGCAAAGCTGAGCTTCAATCCATAGATGGCATAGAACGGTTTTCGTCGGCTTGTGCGCTAGATTACCCTCGCGTGTGCAGTGCAAGTTACTCTGTCGAAACCAATGCTATCATTGGTCAACTTCGACGTTTTGTTTTTGAACGTTGTGATCAGTATGATCAGCAAAGGGATATTCCATCGATCAACGGCACCAGTATGCTATCTCCCTATTTAGCTATAGGGGCCTTATCGATACGTCAGTGCATGGCCCGTCTCCATGATAGTCAGACATTACCACTTACCGCAGGAAGAGAAGTTTGGCTAACTGAATTAGTCTGGCGCGACTTTTATCAGCACTTGATCTACTTTGAAGATAAGTTGAGTAAAGGCAAGAGCTTTGTTGAATGGGGAGATTCACTTACTTGGCGAGATTCAGCCAGCGCAGTGATAGCTTGGCAAACAGGACACACAGGCTATCCCATTGTTGATGCAGCAATGAGGCAGCTAAACCAGACTGGCTGGATGCATAATCGATTAAGAATGATTGTGGCCAGTTTTTTAGTCAAAGACCTGCATCTAGATTGGCGTGTCGGCGAACGATACTTTATCTCGCATCTCATCGACGGTGACTATGCGGCCAATAATGGTGGCTGGCAGTGGTGCGCTTCTACCGGTTGTGACGGCCAACCCTATTTCAGGATCTTTAACCCCATTTCTCAGGGAGAGAAATTCGACCCTCAAGGTGACTTTGTTTACCAATGGATTCCTGAGCTAGCCAAAGTACCTCGCCAGTTTATCCATCAACCCTGGAAGTGGAGTAAAGCAAAGGAATTGTCATATCCGTCACCAATAGTTGATCATAAGACCGAAAGAGAGATAACCTTAACCCTTTATAAAGATGCTAAGGACAATGTGAATGGTACGTAAGTTTATCGCGTTCTTTTGTTGTATAAGTTCGCCTTTATTTGCGGCTACTTACGACTTGCCTGCCAAAGAAAGCAGTATAGTAGGCAGAACTCAATATCATAAGGTGCAAGAAGGTGACACATTGGCGAATATCGCCAAGCAATACGATGTTGGTTTTCTCTCTCTTATGGCTGCAAATAAGGGGGTAGATCCCTTTCTTCCCACTGTAGACTACGTATTGACTATTCCGACCCAAATCATTTTGCCTAATGTTGAACGTCAGGGAATCGTGATCAACTTAGCTGAGTTACGACTCTACTATTTTGAACCTGAGATCAATAAGGTACATATTTTCCCTGTCGGCATTGGACGTATAGGGCGTGATACTCCAGAAATGGAGACTAAAATCAGCCAGAAACGTCCAAATCCTACGTGGACTCCACCAGCATCGATTCGAAAAGAGTATCTTGCCAAAGGCATCGAGCTACCAGCGGTTGTACCGGCCGGTCCTGAAAACCCACTAGGAGAATACGCGTTACGCTTGGCGTACGGCGCTGGAGACTATCTAATTCATGGGACCAACAAAGATTTTGGTATCGGACTTAGAGTCAGTTCAGGTTGTATTCGCATGGATCCGAAAGATATCGAGTGGTTGTTTTCACAGGTTCAGTTAGGGGAGAAGGTACGTGTGATCAATGAACCTATCAAGGTGGCATTAGAGCCAGATCGAAGTGTCTTTCTCGAAGCTCATGAGCCTTTGACTCGTAGTGATGGCATCAAGAAACCTTTAATCATGCCGCAAGAACTGACATGGTGGTTGGAAGAATTTGACCAGTCGGATGTTAAGGCTCGAGCCGCAATCCTTGCTCAAAACGGTGTTCCCGTCGAAATCGTCGCACCAAGCTTTATCAACTAAAGAACAAAAAAGAAAGGGTCTGCATGCAGACCCTTTCTTTTAAAAGACGTAATTACTTAGTGTAAGACTGAGCAATGTTGTCGATACGCTCATTTGCACGAGCTGCTTCTTCTTGAGCTGCCATAGCCGCATCACCAGACTTACGAACTTCTGATTGAAGAGCTTGAACGTCTTGGCTTAGCTGGCTTACTTGATTGCTCAGTTCATCCATTTTCGCAGTAGTAGCTTCGTCTGGACCAGACGCACAACCAGCTAGTAGAAGCACAGAAGATGCTGCAGCTGCGATCAACATTTTGTTCATAAGTGAACTCCTTGCATGTATAAGTATCAATAAAATGTCCTATACCTTTTTGTGTATAGTAACGTCAATTAGTGTAGCCCTAATCTTACGCTTCCAAAAGTCAGAAAAAGTCAAAAAAACCCAAGATTTTAGGTAATTATCGAATTAGTTGACCCACGTCTCATTGGTGAGAGCAATGAATGTAAGGCAATAAAAGTGATACTTTTATCGCATTAGTGACATTCGATATTATTTTATGTGATCTCTATCCTCCTTGAGCGAATCCAGTTATCATAGCCTGTTTTTATTAATTCCCGTGTTGTAAGGCTCCATCATAAGCTTCGCCTGCGACACTTAATGATCAAATGGAGAATACTTTGCAATTTAAAGATTTAGGTTTAGACAATCGCTTACTCAAGAACTTAAAGCATTTTGACTTTAAGAAGGCGACAGAAATACAGCAACAAGCGATCCCGGTCGCGATTGCAGGTAAAGATCTGTTGGCTTCTTCGAAAACGGGTTCTGGTAAGACGTTGGCTTTTGTTTTGCCTATGTTGCACAAGTCATTAAAAAACAAAGCATTCTCTGCAAAAGATCCTCGCGCATTGATTCTTGCACCAACGCGTGAGTTGGCAAAACAGGTTTACGGCGAACTACGTTCTATGCTGGGTGGCCTGACGTACGACGCGACTCTGATTGTTGGTGGTGAGAACTTTAATGATCAGGTGAAAGCACTACGCCGCTACCCTAAGTTCATTGTTGCGACGCCAGGGCGTTTAGCCGACCACTTAGAACATCGTTCACTGTTCTTAGATGGACTTGAAACACTTGTTCTTGATGAAGCAGACCGCATGCTTGACTTGGGCTTTGCTCCTGAACTGCGCCGTATTCACCTTGCTGCTAAGCATCGCCGTCGTCAAACTCTCATGTTCTCTGCCACACTTGATCATGCTGAAGTGAATGACATCGCTTTCGAAATGCTTGATGCGCCAAAACGTATTGCGATTGGTGCAGGTAGCGCAGAGCACACAGATATCACTCAGAAGTTTTACTTGTGTGATCACTTAGATCATAAAGAAGCGATTTTAGAACGTATCTTAGAGCAAGAGAACTACAAGCAGCTGATTATCTTTACGGCGACCCGTGCCGATACGGAAAGACTGACCGCCAAGCTGAATGAGAAAAAGCTGAAAGCGATTGCGCTTAGCGGTGGCTTAACTCAGACTCAGCGCAATACGATTATGAGTCAGTTTGAACGTGCTGTGTTTAAGATTCTTGTCACAACCGATATTGCTTCTCGCGGTTTGGATATTGCTAGCGTTACGCACGTGGTTAACTTTGATATGCCGAAACATACTGAAGAATATGTTCACCGAGTCGGTCGTACTGGTCGAGCAGGTAATAAAGGTGACGCAGTTTCTTTGGTTGGGCCAAAAGACTGGGATAGCTTTAAGCGTGTAGAGGCGTTTTTACAGCAAGATTTAGCATTCTCTGAGCTTGAAGGGCTGAAAGGTAAATTTAAAGGCTTACGTCCTAATAAACCCGATTATCGTGGTAAAGGTAAGTCTGCGAAGAAAGCGGCACCACAAGCTAAGAAAGCAGCCAAGAAACCCGTTAAACGCGATAAGAGTTTCCATCAGAATGTTGCTGTGGGTGATACGGTATTCATTCCGAAAAAGAAAGTCGCACCGAAAACAGACGACGAATAAGCCGTCAGATAACAAGATAATGTCACGAAAAAGGGTTGCTGTAATGGCAACCCTTTTTGATTGTTCACCACCCATTCTTTGGCGGGGATTATCACTGCGCTAGGGCAGTGTACTCGTTAGACTTTAAAGAAACCAAGTTGTTGCTTTTGGTTTTCTGCAAGGGTTGAGAGTTCTTGGCTCGCCGCCGCAGACTGAGTAATACCTGTCACGTTTTGGCTTACTAATTCATAGATGTTGCCAAGATTTGTATTGATGTCAGCAGTGACTTGACCTTGCTCTTCGGAGGCGACAGCCACTTGTGCGTTTAACGTGGTGAGTTCAGAGATAGACGCACTAATGTTGTGCAATGCACTACGAACTTGCTCAGCTTGTTGTTGATTCTGTGCAAGCAGATCCAAGCTTGAACTCATGCTGTCGTTTGCAGTACCTGATTGTGTTTGCAGCTCTTCAATGATGGTCTGAATCTCTTTCGTCGATTCTTGAGTACGTGCGGCTAGCATACGAACTTCGTCAGCGACTACGGCAAATCCACGCCCACTCTCGCCCGCACGCGCGGCTTCGATTGCGGCGTTAAGAGCCAGCAAGTTGGTTTGCTCAGAAATGCTTTCAATCACTTCAATGACTTTGCCAATTTGCTCAGACTGTTCTTTAAGATTAGTGACTACGTTTGCAGCTTGGGCCAGTTGGTCAGCCATCTTGATGCTTGCACGAGTGTTTTGCTCAAAAATCTCTAGACTTTCGCGAGCAAGTTTATTTGCACTGCTTGAGGCTGCATCTGCTAGGTTAGCATTTTGTGTTACTTCCGAAGCGGTGGTTTCCATTTGGTTGATAGCCGAAGCGACTTGCTCAACTTCATTCTTTTCTTGATCTGAGTTCACGCTTGATTGAGTCATTACCGCTGCGAGTTCCGTTGACGCAGAAGCCACATCGACACTGATTCTAACCAGTGAGTCTACCGTTGTTTTCAGTTGAACAACGGTCGCGTTAAAGTCGCGCGACAGTGCAGTAATTTCATTGTTGCCTTCTTCAGCTACAGTGATACGTAAATTGCCTTCAGCGAGCTCTTTCATTGCTTTCTGAAGTTGCTTAATTGGTGTCACGATGACGCCAGCAAGTAGCCAACTGATTGCACACGCGGCCAATAGAACAATAGCCAATCCTACCACCGAATTGAACATGACGCCTGAGTGAATTTCTTCATTCTGTTCCACTTCAGCGAGAGCAATCTGGTTTAGTTTTTTCGATAGACTGTCGATAGCGTCTACCATCTGTTTACCTTTATCACGGTAAATGCCAGAAGCTTGATTGTACTGGTTATCAAAATCACTTGAGGTCACAGATTGACCGTGTTTTTTGTTGAGTAACGGAATCATCGTTTCTATCGAATAGCTAACGTAATCCTCGATAGCGAGTTCCATTTGCTCGATCTCACGCTGGAGACCGTCTATATCACGCAAATTATCGAGTAGGCGCAGATTCTCTGTCTGTTTCGTACGAAGCGTGACTTGTAATTGCGCAACATCTTCCGCGCGGAACAGGCTGTAGATAGCCTTAATGCGCATTCCGTAGGTATTATCAATAATCTTAGTCAGCTCATCTTTGTGCTGAATAACATCATGGGTAGAAACGGTCACTTGGTTAAAGGCATTCTTCAGGGTAGAAGTGCTGTAGCTGATGCCTGCAATAAGGAGCAGTATTGTAAATACTACAGGCACAACAACTTGCAGCTTGATAGATAAGCCACTTAATAACTGGCGCATGAATAGTCCTCTTCTGATAAAAGATATTATTATATTTATTTGATAATCATTCTAATTTGCATTATCGATAATGCAATCAATAATTCGCGCTATTGTAAAACACTGCACGGTGCAGGGTCACTAAGGAATTAGATTATTTAACATAGTCTTACAGGGTGTTGCTTGGTTTGTGTGAGAGGGTACTTATGTTTGGTTAACCTAGGGTTACAATTTTATTTTGAGTATTGAAAGATTTTTACCTTTGTCATAGAGGCTTCAACTAAGTGAAACACAACTGTCATATTTGAGTCCTAAAGTGGGCAGCGTTCAAGTTAAACACAACGGCAATAACGCCACTTAAGGATAATGTGATGAAAAAGACAGTAATCGGTGCAATCGCACTTCTAGGCGCAATGGCAGTGACTTCAGTTTCTGCTAAGGAAACGATCTCTGCTGTAGGTTCTAGCAGCGTAACTCCACTGATGGAAGTTTTCTCTGAAACATACATGAAAACAAACCCAAACATCTTTATTGAAGTACAAGGACCTGGTTCTTCTGCGGGTGTTAAAGCGGCCAAAAATGGCAGCGCGGATTTAGGCATGTCTTCGCGTAACCTAAAAGATTCTGAAAAAGAGCCTGCTCTTAAAGAACTAACAATCGCGCTAGACGGCATCGCAGTTGTCGTTAACCCAAAGAATGGTTTAGAAATGTTAACTGGCGAACAAGTAACGGCTATTTATAAAGGCGAAATCACTAACTGGAAAGATGTTGGTGGTGCAGATAAGCCAATCGTCGCGATCACTCGTGATACAGCGTCTGGCACACGTGGTGCTTTCGAAGACATCATGCAACTTAAGAAGAAAGTTTCTGGCAAGAGTGTTTCTGCAATCTCTCAGCGTGCACAAGTGGCAAATGGTAACGGTGCACTAAAAACAATGGTTGCTTCAAACCCTTACGCGATTGGTTATATTTCTTTGGGCACAGTAGATAACACAGTCAATGCACTCTCAATCGATGGTGTACCGGCAAATGTGGACAATGTTAAGAACGGATCTTATAAAGTTGCACGCCCATTCCTAGTTCTTTACAAAGAAGGTAAACCATCAGCAGAAACTCAAAAGTTCCTAGATTGGATGGTGACGCCTGAAGCACAAAATCTAGTAGGCAAAAAAGGCTACATCTCAGTTAACTAATCTCAGTTGGCCCCCTTAACTTTGCTCAGCCCACTTCTTCGGGCTGAGCGTTTTCAATCCATTTCGACTCTGCTTTGCAGCTCGAACTGCGAGATTTTCATATGACCATCGCAAATAGTGAAAAGCTTATGAATACTGAATTGACTCAATTGAATAAGCCAGGTCTGCGCGCTAAAAAGCGTGTGGATTGGAAAGAACGAATTTTCCACGGACTATTTCTTACCAGTGCGGTTATCGGTATTGTCTCTCTAGCGGTTATCGCTTACTTCATCGTTAAAGAAAGTATCCCAGCGTTCCAAGAAGCGGGTGTTTCTGGCATCGTGCTTGGACAAGATTGGTTACCACCTGCACTGTATGGTGTGGCAACCATGATTGTCGCCTCTGTGGTTTCTACCTTAGGTGCGGTTGTGGTAGGGGTTCCTATCGGTGTTTTAACGGCAATCTATATTGCTGAAATCGCACCAAAGCGTGTGGCGGATATTATTCGCCCTGCGGTAGAGCTACTCGCGGGCATCCCTTCTGTGGTTTATGGTTTCTTTGGTTTGGTCATCATCGTTCCGCTGATTCAAGAAATCTTTGATGTGCCTGCGGGTAACACGATTTTGGCGGGTATTATCGTACTTGGTGTGATGATTCTTCCTACAGTTATCACCGTATCTGAAACGTCCATTCGTGCGGTTCCACGTACCTACAAAGAAGGCTCATTAGCACTTGGTGCCTCGAAAATATTTACTATTTTCAAACTGCTAGTTCCAGCTGCGCGTAGCGGTATTATGACAGGTGTGATATTAGGTATCGGCCGAGCGTTAGGTGAAACAATGGCGATCATTATGGTGATGGGTAACGCCCCTGCGATGCCAGAAGGTATCCTCGATTCAGCACGTACACTGACTGCTAATATTGCAATCGAAATGTCTTACGCAAGTGGTGTTCACGCCAACGCTCTATACGCTACAGGTGTTGTTCTACTGGTATTTATTATGTCTCTTAATGCCGTTCTGCTGTACCTGAACCGTGAGAAGGCGAGGTAATAATCATGTCTGCTATTAAATCATCACCTAATCAGTCAAAGGTCTCGCAAATGGACACTGCAAAGCTGAAAAAGGCGCGTCAGACAAAAGATAATATCTTGAATGCTTTTGTTTGGGCTTCTGCCGCACTTACCGTTGGATTCCTGTTTTGGATTATTTGGTACATTCTGTCGAACGGGCTAAAGCACGTAGATTGGGCATTCATTACCGATAGCTACACCGCAACGGGTGAGGAGAAAGGTATTTTTCCTATGATTGTGTCGACCATATATATGGTTATCGCATCGATCGCTGTAGCTGCACCACTTGGCATTATGACGGCAATCTACCTAACTGAGTATGCCAAAGTCGGAAGTCGTCTAGTCAAAGTAATTCGTTTCTGTACCGAGTCATTAGCAGGTATTCCATCGATCATCTTTGGTCTATTTGGTATGACATTCTTTGTGGCGATCCTTGGCTTGGGTTTCTCGATTCTATCGGGTGCTTTGACTCTAAGTATTCTTATTCTTCCGGTGATTATCCGTACGACGGAAGAAGCACTCATGGCAGTGCCTCAAACTTATCGTGAAGGTTCTTATGCATTGGGATCTTCGAAAATTTACACTATTTGGCGTCTTATCTTACCAAGTGCGACACCAGGTATCTTAACTTCGGTCATTCTGAGTATTGGTCGTGTAATTGGTGAATCTGCGCCTGTTTTCTTAACCGCAGGTATGGTTGCGCGAATCCCTGATTCTTTACTGGATTCGGGACGCACGCTGACGGTTCACCTTTATAAGCTAACTACCGAGCTGTTCACTATTGATGAGTGGAATCAGGCATACGGTACAGCGACAGTGCTGATTGTTGTGGTCTTACTGATCAATACGGCAACGAAATTTATTGCGAGCTACTTTAATAAAGCGACGTACTAACCCTTTCAGCACAAGTTAAACACGAATTACAGAATTTAAGAGATTAAGAAAATGAACAAATTTAATATTGAAAACCTAGATCTTTTTTATGGTGAAAACCAAGCCCTGAAATCGATTAACTTACCTGTACCAGAACGTCAGGTAACGGCGCTGATTGGCCCTTCTGGCTGTGGTAAGTCAACATTATTACGCTGCCTTAACCGTATGAACGATCTGATTGAAGGGGTTAAGATTACCGGTCGTCTAGAGATGGATGGCGACGATATCTACGGTAATATCGATGTTGCAGACCTACGTATAAAAGTAGGAATGGTGTTCCAAAAGCCAAACCCATTCCCAATGAGCATCTACGAAAATGTCGCTTATGGCTTACGTGCTCAGGGGATTAAAGACAAAAAGCATATTGATGAAGTGGTCGAACGTTCATTGCGCGGCGCGGCGTTGTGGGATGAAGTGAAAGATCGTCTTAAGTCCCATGCGTTTGGCTTGTCTGGTGGTCAGCAGCAACGTCTTTGTATCGCACGTACCATTGCGATGGAACCTGATGTTATTCTGATGGATGAACCTACTTCAGCCTTAGACCCAATCGCGACGCACAAAATAGAAGAGTTGATGGAAGAGCTGAAAAAGAACTACACCATTGTCATCGTGACTCACTCAATGCAACAAGCGCGTCGAATCTCAGATCGCACGGCCTTCTTCCTCATGGGTGAACTTGTAGAACACAATGATACGCAGATTATTTTCAGTGAGCCAAAAGACGACCGCACAAGAGGTTATGTCAATGGTGACTTCGGCTAACCAGTTACTGGCACAAAAATTATAACTATAAGCGATGGAACTTTGCCCCTCATTTGAGGGGCTTTTTTATGTCTTTAAGAAAGAAATGGCTGTTTCACATGTGTCTCACCTGTCTCACTACACTGTCTCATGTGAGACTGATATATCTAACTTTTTATCATAAGGTGTTGATTTTTAGTTGTTTATTTTTTGGCATGAGCGTTGCTCTACCTAATGTGAATCCGAATTGGCTTCAGGTTAGGGATAATGCAAAAAGTAATTCTGATAATAACAAGTTTATTTAGCCTTCAACTCTCAGCACAAGAGTTAGTCACTTTAGGTCCGTCTACGTTTCAAGGGGCGGAAGGGGCTATTACCGTCAATATCGCTGCTGGTGAGCACAATGTTCAAAGCAGTAACTTTGTCTACTCAGCTCAGGGTGACTATGAGTTAACTATCATCTCTTCAACACAAAGTTCAAAGATCGCTTCTTCTGCTTCGGCGTCTATTGAATCAGCTGCATTCGATAGTGCTGGTGGCTATATCAGTGCCAACCTAGCGGCTGGTAACAGTAATCAACAGCACAACATCATCATTTTCGCCCCTAGTTCTGAAGTGAGCTGGGAAGTGGCTGATCTCAGCTCTCAGTCAGCAGCGATCTCTGATAGAGGATATTCAGTGAAAGGTGATGACCTTTCAGTCGACATCGCTCCACTTGCTCTAAACGGAGCTAGCGGAGTTATTCAAATGAGCCAAATCGCCGGTAGTGGCAATACCGTGCGCAATACATTCCAAATGCCAACAACCATAAATTAATCTCAATGAAATGAGGAAAAAACACCATGGAAAAACAATGGAATAAGGTACCGTTAGCGGTAATCATCGGAACGATCCTATCTGCGCCTGCCTATGCAGATGGGCTTGAAGTAGAGGCCAATAATTTACAGGTCTCTGCGGACAACTGGGTGGATGTAACATTTAATGCTCCAGGTGTTTCCGATACGGGAATCACAAATAACGCCTCATTAAGCAGTGGTGCATTTGATGATGCAACAGGGGTTGTGCATTCAAACGTTGCTGCGGGATTTTATAACCAAGGTAGCAACCAAGCCTCTATGGGTACACGTGCTGAAGGTAATTTAGATGAGGCTGCTTCAGTTAGAGCTGGTTCTGCGCAAGCGAGCAGTGGTGAAAACCTGTCGATGAAAAAAGACTTTGGTGGCGATAATGACAACAGTGCAACTTTAGACGGTGCATTTAAGGGTGCCAAAGGCGTTATCGGCACAAACGTTGCCGCGGGTGTATCAAACTTGCAGACCAATAATGTTGCTATGGGTAATGCCGAAGATGCTAGCGAACTAACATTGACAGCAGCCTCTGAACAATACCTTGGACTTGCCCGCACTGATGGTGGTGAGGTTGAAGGAAACACGGTGAACTCACTGGGTGCGGACAATGTCGCAAAAGTTCAGGGTGACGCGTTTAAAGGTGCTAATGGCATTGGTGGGGCTAACGTTACTTCAGGAATGGCTAACCAACAAGCGAACTCTGTCGCTTTAGCCAACTTTGTTACTGTTGGTTCAGGTGATCCGTCTGAAGGAAATCCAGCTGCAAATATTGGTGAGACATTAGGTGTTGATGGACTACCTGCTAACACTAACAACAAGCAACCTTTAGATAACCAGACTGAAGTGACAAGCGTTACTCTGACATCGAAAGGTAAACAGACTCTGGATGGAAATAGTGTAACTGTTGATGGCGACCCGCATCAATTCCAAAACAACACTTCACTGATCGATAATGTGTTTAACGCTGTGAAAGGCATTTTCGGTCTTAACGTGGCTTCCGGCGATCTTAATGCACAAAGTAACAATGTATCGCTAGGTGTGACGGCGCTACCTGATCCAGATACTGGTAGTACAGTTAACGTCAATGCCCTTGCCGAGCAAAGTGTACAAAACAACTCTGTAAGCTATACCAATAACGATGGTAACAACAATAACCCATCAACCAATGATGCCACGATTTCAAAGAGTTTTGTTGGTGCGAATGGTATCGTTGGTGCTAACGCTGCCGCGGGACAAAATAATGCTCAAACCAACAACGTTGCGGTAGCGGTGACTGAGCCTAATGGTAACGGGCCTGTTGATGCTGTCAGTGTGGTTGCATCGTCAACTCAATCTGTCACATCTAATACATTAACTCAGACGCAAGACGCTAGCCTTGGTCAGGTGACCAACAATGCCACTATTAATAAAGGTTCTTTCTCTGGTTCACAAGGCATAGTAGGCGCTAACGCTGCAGCTGGTCAGTTCAATGCCCAGTCTAACCAGGTGAGTGTTGCCTCCGTTGCTGGTTGGATAGACTCACAGTCTGGAACTAGTGGAGTTGTTAAGGCTAATTCTGAACAAACAGTTTCAGGCAACGCCATGGCGACAGAGGGAGAGGAGAACTACGAAGTAACTTCAAACGCGACATTAACTGGTAATGCACTAGATAATATTACCGGTATTACTGGCGCGAATATCGCAGCAGGTCAAGGCAATGCTCAAACCAACAATGTTGCAATGAGCAGTGCATACGGTGATGTCGACTCTTCTGAAGTAGTGGCGGAGAGTACACAAAACGTCACTCAGTCAAACATTTCACCGGACAGTGAATCGGACTTAACGTCAAGCGCAACTATTAGTTCTAACTTCTCGAGTGACATTTCAGGCATCATGGGTGTCAATGTGGCGTCAGGTCAGTCGAATGTGCAATCTAATAACGTCGCCTTGGCTTCGTATAACGACCAGAATGAATCTACAGCAGATGCACTTCAAGTTGAAGCAACCAGTCAGCAAGCCGTGACTTCAAATGATGTCTTTGCAAGTGGTAATGGCTATATCGATAACAATGCATCGATTGATGGTTCGTTTAAGGGTGGAGTCAGTGGTGTGGTTGGCGTGAACGTCACGTCGGGCCAAGCTAATGCAGCAAGTAACAACGTTGCACTTGGTTTATATGCAAGCAATCAGCAAGATGACTCTCAGGGCGATTTAATCAAAGCCAAAGCTAGCTCAGAACAATCGGTTGTTGGGAATACTAATAACATCGATCAAGGTAGCGAAGCTCCTATCAGCAATACAGCGTCAATTAAGAACTCATTCACTAATGGAGCGTCTGGCGTGGTTGGCGTGAATAACGCGGCTGGTCAAGGTAACGCTCAGGCTAATAACGTAGCGATTGCCTTAGATGAATCATCGGATGACGGTGCTGGCGCTGGTTCAGTTATTGCCGCATCAAATCAGGATGTCATCAGTAATAATACCATTTCGGATATCCAAGAAGGCATTGCCGTTTCGAACCAAGCAACGCTAGCAGGCTCATTCACAGATGTGTCGGGTGTTGTTGGAGTTAACCTGTCTTCAGGCCAAACTAACGCGCAAGCTAACAATGTGGCGATTAGTAATGGCTCTGGCGGTGGTGAAACTAACCCATTCTCTAAACAGGACGGTATTGACACGACATCAAGCTTTAGTGGTGTGCTAGCGGCAAGCATTCAAGAGATTGATGGTAGTGATGTGACGTTAGGAGCGAGTGATACGGTTTCGGAAAATGTTGCAACACTTACAGGTTCGTTTGCTAAAGCAAGTGGTGTAATTGGTGCTAACGTTACTGCTGGGCAGGCTAACGCGCAATCGAACAATGTGGCGATTGCGGCTGACGGTCAATCCGGTGCGCAAGATGGCACATTAGCAGCGGCGGCAGTTAGTCTGCAAGAGTTCGATGAAGTGGATGTATCGCTAGGAAGTGGTTTCGAAAATAGCGCGACACTAACCGAATCGTTCAATAATGGTACTAAAGGCATTGTTGGCGCGAACGTGTCTTCTGGTCAGGCAAACGCTCAAACCAACAACGTAGCACTTTCTTCAAATGATGGTCAGCCGTCAGTAGCGGTTGCGGGTAGTGCTCAGGTTATTGGCGCGCAGCTAAATGGTGCAGGTACTGGTAATACGGGTACCAACAATCCAATGACTGTGACTAATGAGCTGTTTGCAAGTGAAGCGACTCTGTCGAACTCATTTAAAGACGCGAAAGGTATCCTAGGTGTCAATATAGCTTCAGGCCAGTTAAATGCTCAGGCAAACAATGTTGCGGCTTCAGTAACTGGTACCGATGCTGGTGCTCCTACTGGTGCAGTCAACGTCCAGGCTGCGGTTATTAATGAAGTGAACTACAACGCCACAGGTGCTTATACAGCAGTACTTGGTAGCAATGCATTCAACGGTGCGACGGGTGTGATTGGTACCAACATGGCGGTCGGTGTTGCGAATGGTCAAAGCAATAACGTTGCAATGCAAATCGCTGATGGCAATACCTCTGGTCCGGCTGTAGCAGCTAACATTCAAGGTTCGTTTGCCAATGGAGCAGCAACCAGAACAACAACTGGAGCGGTTGATGTTGATGGTATGGCTGAATTCGCAGGTCTTGCTGTTGAGAGTGTACAGCTAAGTAAGTTTGCAGTGTCTGATAATGGTACTGGTAGTAACAGTGACCTGGTCAGCGTAGGCAATACAGCGACAATCACAAACAGCTATAAAGGTGCTAAAGGTGTTATCGGCGTTAACGTAGCATCAGGCTTAGGCAACTTGCAAAGCAACAATGTTACGCTTGTCGCTTCACGCGGCAACTAACGACATGGTGTAAATATCGAAATGCCCTCTTCGGAGGGCATCCTTTTAAGCTTAAGGATAAGTATGAAATTTTGTCTTTTGACTGTTGGATTATGTCTGTCGACCCTGACTCAAGCGGCCACGGTTTACCTTGATGGTTTGGTACCTGGGGTAGGTTCGATGCAGAAGGAAGTGGTCAGCATCAAAGAGAGAAAGTTTCTAAATATCGTACGACAACAAACCGACTTTTCTTGTGGTGCCGCCTCACTAGCTACCTTGCTTCGTTATGGATACAACATCGATACCGATGAACAAAAGGTAATGAACGGAATGTTTCAGGTATCGGATGCGACAGCGGCGAGAAAGCTTGGTTTTTCAATGTTGGACATCAAAAACTATGTCGAACAAGGATTGGGCATGAGGGTTCAAGGTTACAATATTCCGGCGGATAAGCTTAGTGCCTTGCCTATTCCAACCATCGTCTTGCTAGACATTAAAGGATACCGTCATTTTGTCGTGCTAAAGAGAGTGGATAAGAGTGGCAATGTCTATATTGCAGACCCTGCACTCGGCAACCTGACTATGTCTGTTGAACAGTTTACTCAGGGTTGGCAAGGAGTCGTTCTGGCCGTGGTTGGTCAGGGGTATGATCAAAGCTCACCTTTAGCCATGCCTTCTCCACCGCTCACGGTACGTTCCCTGGAGGATCAGTTTGCTCCGGTAACGGCCTTTAACTTAATGGATTTTGGCTTCAATGCATCGGAGTTGTTCTAAAAGGGAAATACAATGAAGATCAAATGTTTGGCAGCTTGTCTGTTTACCTGCTTTCAGGCTAATGCGGCGGTTGACTGGCAATCAATGCAAGCAACCTTGGTAGATGAGCAGCAACTATCGACGATGCGGGGTAAGTATCGAGTCGCGCGTTCTGGAGAGGATCTCTATTTTGGGGTACGAATGATCACCCATTGGAGTGATTCGAATTCATCAGGTTCAGCTGGCATGGATGTTGTCGTAAATGGCAACAATGTTAGTGTTACTCCATTAGATGGCAGTGATTTACAAAACAGCATTAATGACAACGGAATCCATGGCAATGGTTCGGGAATGGTTCAATTGGTTCAAATTGCAGGGAATGGCAACTCGGCAAGCAATGACTCTGAGCTGAAGTTGGTGGATAGTGGCGGGTTAACCTCAACGTCGTTATCGGGTTCCTCGCAAGTTGAATACTATCAAGTCTCTGGTGGTGAGAACCGTGTCGGATATAAAGTGACCATCGGAGAAAGCATAGCAATCCAAGAAATTCGTAGCTTGAAATCGGCACATGGAGCCTATCAAGGTATAAAACTCAAAGGTGACGATTTGGTGGTTCAGAACCAAATGTTAATGGAGGTGAAGATTCCCGACTCGTGGAAGCAAAGTCGAGACTTGATGGTATCTCATTCATTATTAAAGGGATTATAAGCAAACCGCATATGCTTCTAATTGATATCTCACTTTTGAAACAGTAAATAATCATAAATTAACTTAACATCAAGCGAGTTCATATCCGGGAGGTGAATATGAAAAGGAGCTCGCTTACGATAAGTTGCCTGATCGCAACTAGCAGCCCTGTCATGCATCTGCATGCCAATGATCAAGTGGACGCTTTATCTCAGCAACTGGCTGAACAAAAAGCGGCGAATGAAGCATTAAAAGCTCAGTTGCAGCAACAGCAGCAAGTGATGCAGCAGGTTATTCAGGCAGTTAATAACCATCAACAAGTGCTTATCAATCATCAGGGAAATATTGATAGCCTAGTCAAAAAGAACCAGCGCGTTTCTGCGGAAATGAAATCTCAACTTAATGGTGATAAGCAACAAAACGTCCTATCACGTCCTGAGAAAGTTGCTATCGATGCAACAGCTGGCTCTTCCCAGGTAGCCCGCCCAGAGACTCAGACTGCCAACACTCAAACTCCGAAAGCTAAGCCGACTAATGCCACTAAGCCTCAAGAGTCGAGCCAGAAAAGCCGCAGTGCAGAAGATGTATACCAAGAAGCGGGTAATGTCTTTACACGTAAGTTCACTCTGGAAACCGCTTTTCGTTACAGCTATTTTGATCGAAAGGATCTTGCATTAAGTGGCTTTCTGGCGCTGGATTCGATTTTTCTTGGCGACATCAACTTAGATAGAGTTCGTTCTAACACCTTCAACTTAGACTTTTCTGGACGTTACACTATCGATGATCGCTGGCAGGCTGAACTCAGTGTTCCGACGGTTTACCGCTGGTCAGATTATGAAACTGTGGGTCAGAATAACTCTAGCGACGGTTTAGAATCAGGCAAGGTATCGAGTTCGGGCATTGGGGATATCAGTGCAGGTATATACTACCGTGTTCTAAAAGAGACCACAGACTCGCCTGATTTAGTATGGAACTTTCGGGTGACCGCACCAACCGGTAAAGATCCATATGGTATCGCGACCTCATCATCCCAGTCTGGCAACCTTAACGTTCCCGATGACCTGCCAACGGGTAATGGAGTGTGGGGGTTAGGTACCGGGATCTCGATTGTTAAAACCTACGACCCTGCCATCGTATTCTTAAACCTTAATTATACTCACCAGTTAGAAGAACAGTTTGACGACATCAGCAGTGCAGCAGGTAATCAGTCTGGCAGCGTTAAGCTTGGTGATAGCTGGGATTATGGTCTGGGCGTGGCTTTTGCTATAAGCGAACGGATGAGCCTCGCAATTAACTTTAGTCAATCTATGAGCAATACCTCTAAACAAAGACTTGATGGAGGAGATTGGGTAGAAGTTATCGGCAGCGATGGCAATAGTGCCACTTTGGGTATTGGTTCAACCATGGCTTTGACCAAGAACTTGAGTATGGTGACACAAGTAAGTTCTGGTTTAAGTGATGATGCTGCTGATTACGCAATCAGCATTCGCTTCCCTTACCGATTCTAAAGGTGATGAAGGTATTATTATGCGAGAAGAACAAGCGGTATCGATATTAGTTATTTCGCGTGATCATCAACTATGGTCAGGAATTTTGTCTGCTCAGGGATGGAGTTATCGAATTGTAGCATCGGTTGATACTGCGAAAAAGATATTAAAGAATGTACACAGACTTGTGGTTGTATTCGACTTTTCATGTGGTCGATACCAATGTAAACAATTAGAAGTACTCCATGGAATCGGCTTGGGAGTTCGCACTATTGCTTACTTGGACAAATCTCAAAGAGAGCTGATGACCTGTGAAGATCTCAACTATATTTCATACTATTGTGTTGATTATTACACCAGTCCTTTGCCTAGAGAAATGGTAGTAAAAACTCTAGGTCATCAATTAGGAATGCTCGATTTGAAGAGCAACTCACTGACAAAATCGAAAGTAAATGTTGTTGAAGTTAAGACGACAGCGTTGATTGGTGATTCTCCTGTTGTACATCGTCTGAAACGACAAAT
Source organism: Vibrio sp. TRT 2004 (assembly GCF_050113735.1). Taxonomy (NCBI): domain Bacteria; kingdom Pseudomonadati; phylum Pseudomonadota; class Gammaproteobacteria; order Vibrionales; family Vibrionaceae; genus Vibrio; species Vibrio sp. TRT 2004. Next base: position 115,878 of record NZ_JBNJOH010000001.1, read on the forward strand.
AGGCAAAGTTGCGCCAACGGACGTTAACACGCTAATTTGTGGTGAAAGTGGTACAGGTAAAGAATTAGTTGCTAGAGCTATTCATGATGCATCCTCACGAGCGAATGAGGCATTTGTAGCGGTGAACTGTGGTGCTTTGAATGAACAGTTAGTTCATTCTGAGTTATTTGGTCATGAAAAGGGGGCTTTCACAGGAGCCAGCACAAGCCGGACGGGTAAAATTGCGCTAGCACATAATGGCACACTATTTTTGGATGAAATTGGTGACTTGCCCCTAACTCAGCAAGCCAATTTGCTGCGGTTTCTTCAAGAAGGAACGATCGACGTACTAGGAGGTCATGAGCCGGTCAGGGTAAATGTGCGGGTGGTTGCGGCAACTCACGTTGATTTGGAACAAGCGATTAGGGAAGGCCGTTTCCGACAAGATCTCTACTTTAGATTGAATGTGCTTCGGGTTAATGTACCAGCGTTAAGAGAGCGAGATCAGGACATATTAGTCTTGGCTGAATTTTTTATGAAAAAGTTTAGTGCTGAATATAATTGTAACGTCTCTCATTTTGATGAGGGAGCAAGGCAAAGATTGCTTGGGTACCATTGGCCGGGAAATGTAAGGGAACTAATCAATATTGTTAAGCGTGCCGTGCTGATGAACGACATTGGAGTGATTTCAGCACAAGATCTTGATATATCCGCCAATGTGGAGTTTTCTACACCTAACAACGGTCATAAAGGTGAAAGCTTACGTGATGCCTTACTCCTTTATGAAGGTAATGTCCTAGAAGCCTCGAAATATTTAGGAATATCAAGAGCGACCGCCTACCGGATTATAGAAAAGTACGACCTAAGATCAGCATTGGTTAGGGCGAGAGGCCTCAATTAGTGATTGCTGACGGCATGTATTTCGTGTGATCGTTTGTCGGAATACATGCTTAGGTCTGCATGGGTTAACAACTCAGCGACATTAAGTGAATCTTCTGGATATCGAGCGATACCGATGCTAGTGGTTAATTCGAATTGCGTGCCATCTTTGATTTTAATTGGTTTGAATACGTTTTGATGGATTGTATCGATTGTCTTATTTATTACAGCCAGATCAGTTTGATTTGATATGACGGCAAATTCATCACCACCAATTCGGTAGCATTCTAGCCCGAGACGACTTAAGCGCCTAGTGACTGCTTTAATTACCTGATCCCCAGCATAGTGTCCATGATAATCGTTGATTTGCTTAAATTTATTTAGGTCAAGTAGCAAAATACTGAATGGTGTATCAGAATCTGTTCTCCGTTTTAATTCACTAAACATCGCCAAACGATTAGCAATACCTGTTAGCGAATCTGTGAGAGAGAGTTGCTTATGGTACTCCGACTCTTTATGGAAGATGTACATTGCTAGACAGACGCACAACACAAGCAACATCAAGGAGGCAAACTGGATATCGTTAAGATTCTGTGCTTGCTTCATCTGATCGCGATAGAGCGGACTCTTGATGCGAAAATTGGTGTTTACATACTGAATCATAGACATGTAAAGAGTGTTGAACTCGTCACTGACCTTCTCTACGTAATCAGGATGATTAAGAAGTTCCAAACGGGATTCGAGTGCTTTGAATTGGCTAAATAGTGTCAAAAAGAAAACTCTTGCTCCCGGTAACGCAATGTAGGTATCCGCTTCTCTACTGGTCAGAAGGAGATCAAAACGACTCCAAGTGAGCTCGTACTTAAGCAGGGCTCGTTGATGATAATCCTCATCCGTTGCCGCAAAAGGAAGAATGGAATTGAGCTCCGAAAACTCCTTACTCAGTTGGAATAAAAACCATGTAGCTTGATTTTGCTGTTCGCTGTAGGACTGAGCGTGTTGTCGAGTCGCACTAAGAAAGTAGAGATTCGCGATGATGACCACAAGACTGAGCAAGAGCAGTAAATACTTGGCCCTTTTGAGAATAGCGGATGATTGGTTGTAATTATTGCGCTGCCACATCTTGGTTTCTATGTATGAGTATCTCGTCTATTTGCCACACCATTTGAGCGTGGAAAACAGCATTATCAATTTCTGGGTATTGGTCTAAATTAAAGACCAGCCAATAAGGACCTTTATTTCTAACTTTAATGGGTTGATTGTCTATCTGATACGCCACAATAGGCTGATACTTTTTGATATCTTTGATTTGTGAGCTAGCCGCGTAGTCATTGAGTGCAAGGAAAGAGACAGAAAAAGCGTCGTTAATTCCAAGGTGTGTTAGGAGATCAGAAACCTTGAATCCAGTAATGTCTTTCTTATCTTCGAACCAAGGGAGGCTGGTGGTAAAGCTCGTTGGTGGAAAGAGAGATGTGACTTGTTCATGGGTAAGAACAATAGGTTGTTGATCTGCTGCACGAATGACCAACTGAGAGCCCAATGTTTGGAAACTCAAAATCGAGGACAACAAAGCAGCCCAATACCACCTCATAAGCTCTCCTTGGATTATTTATTTAGATAAATATCATTAATTATATTATGAGAACTGATGGATTAGAAAGCTTTTAGGCAAACAGTGAGAGATGACGAGGGTGCTGTTGGATATGATGAACAACAAAGCCCCTAAAAGGGGCTTTGTTCATTACGACAGAAACGGTGCGGATTAGAAAATCAGGTGAGCAACCGCTGCAATAACAGGTAATGTGATAAGAGTGCGCAAAATGAAGATTGCGAACAGCTCAAAGATATTCACAGGGATACGGCTACCTAACAGCAGAGCACCCACTTCAGACATGTAAATTAACTGAGTAACAGACATCGCTGCGATAACAAATCGAGTCATCTCGTTGTCTATTGATGCTGCTAGGATTGCAGGGATAAACATGTCAGCAAAGCCTACAACCATGGTTTCGGATGCCGCGGCTGCTTCAGGAATACCGAGTAGCTCAAGGAATGGGATAAAAGGTTGGCCTAAGAAGCTAAATACCGAAGTGTATTCAGCGATAATTAGTGCGATAGTGCCCAAGCCCATAACAACAGGCAGTACGCCAAATACCATATCGATAGCATTGTGGACGCCTTCTTGGAATACACTTTTAACTGACTTAACTTGGCTCGCTTTGTTAAGTGCCAGTTCCATACCCCAAGAAAAACTTGTGTGACCTTCAGGGATTGCATCTGCATCTTCACTTGGCTTAGAGCCATCGATGAAGGCATCTTTTTTGTAGCTAAGTGGTGGAAGGCGAGGGATGATCACCGCTGCGATGATACCAGCCAAACAGATAGCGCCATAGAAAGGCAAGAACAGATGTTCCAACTCCACTTGAGCAATAACAACAAGGCTAAAGGTAATGGAAACCGCAGAAAAAGTTGTACCTACAACTGCCGCTTCGCGTTGGGTGTAGAATTTGTTTTCGTACTGCTTGCTGGTCAGAAGAATACCTACTGAACCATCGCCTAGCCATGAAGCCATACAGTCGATAGCACTGCGACCCGGTAGGTTGAACACAGGACGCATAACTTTGCTAAGAAGAGTGCCGAATAGCTCTAACAGGCCAAAATTAAGGAGTAGAGGAAGGAGTAAGCCTGCGAAAATGAACACTGAAAATAGAGTAGGAAGCAAACCTTCAAGTACTAAGCCGCCAGTATTCTCTTCCCAAATTGCTTTAGGACCAATTTGGAAAAACGTCATTACAACAGCTGCACCGCCAATCAAGCGTACCGCCAGCCACAATGGGCTTGGGTTAAACAAGCTGTTTAAGAAATTACTCTTGGCAATAAAAGCGGGTGTCTTAATTCGACATAAAGCTGAGGCTGCAGCCATAAATGCGATGATCGTTGTGACCATAGCAACTAGGTAATCGCCAAATACGGCTTGGATGGATTTAGCTAATACAGCCACAGGGATGGTAATATCACCCTGATAGCTAATCGGTGCCATAAAAACAAAAAGGCCAAGTAGGGATGGAATAAAAAACATCCAAAAATTGCCTTTACTATTCACTTGCTTCATCGTTTGTGCGCTGTCTTGCATAAGTTTCTCGAGTTACAACTAGTGTAATACCTAAACCAACCTTGTTGGCATAGTTATTCACTAAACATCCATATATTATCAAATCTGAGCAAGGTTAATGGCTTTCCATAGTTCTTGCAATACTATTCAATAAAAATCGCTAAATATTCAACGAAAAATGTCAATAATTTTACCGTTGATGGCTAAATGTGTCGCGGATGTTAAATTGTTTACTCTAATGTTTCAAGTGTCAGTTAGGGTTGAGCTCGAGTTGGATGGCTTGAAATAAAGACCCAGTAAGCTATTGCAAGGCATAGAGCCAGTATGATTGGAGCAGCAAGGGCACCGATTGCATAATATGCGAACAGCTTGGCACCGATGATGCCACCGGATAAAAATCCACAGAAGATAAACATGAAGAGTTTCGCTTTGCGATAATCGAATGATTCACCCCGAAGCTTCGCGCCAATCATGATGCCAAGGTCAGTGATGATGCCGGTCATGTGCGTCGTGCGTACCACTGCTCCGCTAAACGTTGTGATCATCGCGTTTTGTAAACCACAAGCAGCGGAAGCTAAGTATTGCCCTGCGGTGATGTTTTCTTGCAACAGAATGTAAGCGCCAAAAAGCAGCAAGCTTTCAAAGCAGAGTGCCACGCCATAGCGTCGCCCGAGTTTGAGTGCCGTACTCTCAATAAAAATACCACTTAGCACCGCGCCAATCAGAAAGCTCAGTAAGATAAGTAAAAGGTGGCCTGTTTGCTGATCAAAGGCTTCGATTGAGGTGCCAAGCAGGGTGACGGTACCAGAAATATGCGATACAGCCTGATGTTGAAAACCTAGCAATCCTATTGCGTTTACAATGCCTGCGAGTAAGGCGAGTAGAAACGCTCCATATTCTACCCAGCGTGGAAGTTTGGAAATCAAAAGTTGCTCCTTAGATCTAAGGCGCAATTATAGAGCGAGTTCGCGTTTGTCGATAGGAAAAATCGAAGTCAAAAGTTGATCAAAGATAACTAAAGATAGCGTTCCATCTGGCATTCAAAACAATGACAAACTGAACTACGCTCAGGTTCTCCACGACAAACCAAATTATCTTGACCACAGCTACAGTCAGCTATTCTAATTTTATGCTGTTGTTCCATTTTATCTCCTTGCGGTAGCCTGCTAACATGCTGTTTGATTATTCTATGATTCCAATAAAATTGATAACCCGATGAAAAAACGCTTATTACCGATTCCCCTCATCCTTTTGATTCCTGTTGTATTGCTAATTATAGTCACGGTTGCAGGCATCTATCGTTTCAGCCTTACAGATGAAGAAATTCTAGCCAAATTTCCCAATCAAGGGCCGCAAAATAATGCCATTATGGCGCAAGTTTTTGGCATTAAGACAACCAATCCATGGACAGTCAAAGTGCCTGACAGCAATGCGTTTACCTTCATAGAAGATCTAGAACATCGACCAATCGCGGCAGGTAGTTATGAGGATGGCGCAGTCCGAGGTCGCGTTGCGATAAACACAGAACAAATCGTTAAGTTAAATGACACCACCTATGCTGTGATTCTTGCGGTTAGCAATCAGGGGTCAGGGGTGTTCTATTATCTTGCAGTTTCAAAGTATGACGAGTTTAGACAACGCATGATCATCAACGGCGGAGCATTGTTAGGTGATCGAATTAAAGTGGCTGAAATTTCCGCTGTTGATAGATTGATTACTATTAAGCTATTGGAACGTGAAGCGAATCAGTCTATGGCTGAGGAACCGTCACAAATAACCACTATACTGTTCAAGTTAACTGAGCAAGATAGCTTAGAACTGCGCTAAACCAATCAATTTGTTAAGCGTGCTATCAAAGACATTGAACTGCCTAACCCGTTATGAGATGGATTTTAATTGTGTTAATGGAGTGATATATGATCAATAAGCGTTTCTTTAAAACCAAGGATGAAGTTGAAGTAACTTTTGAGTTTGCGGCGGATGAGGTTGGGCATAGTGTGGCGATTGTCGCGGATTTTCTTGATTGGCAGCCGCTCGCCATGAAAAAAGTGGCTAAATCTAAGTCATATAAATTCAAAACTAGTCTACCTAAAGACCAAGAATTCGAGTTTCGGTATTTGATCGATGAAGAACGGTGGGTGAACGATCCTGCTGCCGATCTTTATCGTCCAAATGGTTTCGGTGAAGATAACGGGCTAATTTCTACTTATCAGTAAGTTCTGACAGGAAAAAATAAGTTTTGTACAAAAAAACAACAAGGCGCATAGCGCGCCTTTTGTTGTAAACCTGACAATTGACAGGTGACAAGCCTGAGACAAATTTGTACTCTTAGGGCTTTGTTTATTTCGATTTATAGGTCAAATTGTGCAAACTAGAAGTTTGAAGTCTCGCTTCCAAGAGCTATCGAGGCCGAAAAAGCTGATGGTATTGAGTTTGCCGATCCTCGCGGCAATTGCGGTAGCAAGTACTTCGCAACATGGTCGATACCAACGCACCATTGATCTCTCCCTACCTGAGTCAACTTTGGTTGATCGCTTGCTGATCGATACGGATATTGCACGTGATGTGCCGGATTACGAGTATGTTATTCAAGCTGGTGATAACTTGAGTAGCATATTTAATCAGTTAGGCTTTGGTTACAGCGAACTGATGAAAATCATGGAAACCGACCTCAACTATCTTGCTCTGGATACGCTCAAACCAGGAAACACCTTACGTTTCTGGCGAGATGAGGAGAGTAAGCATCTGGCAAAAATGGAGCTAGAGTTCAGCTTGGTTGAGCGTGCAGTTTATACACGAGTTGATGATGGTGAATATGAGTTCACGGATGTAAAAATTCCAGGTGAGTGGAAGTCTTTTGCATTAGTAGGTGAAATCAACGGCAGTTTTTCTCAGTCAGTCAATGCTCTTGGCCTGGGTAAGAGTGAGATTGAACAGGTCGTGAATCTACTTAAAGACAAAGTAAACTTCGCGCGTGATTTACGTGCAGGAGATAAGTTTGAAGTTGTCCAATCACGCCAATTCGTCGATGAGCAACTGACGGGAAATCGCGAAATCCAGGCTATCAGAATCTACAACCGCGGGCGTGTGCTTTCGGCTTATCTGCATAGTGATGGTCAGTATTATGATTTCAATGGTGATAGCCTACAGAGAGCTTTCCAACGCGAACCAATTACCGGGCGTTACCGATTAAGTTCTCAATTTAACCCTAATCGTAAGCACCCAGTGACAGGGCGAGTCTCTCCTCACAATGGTACCGACTGGGCCGTACCTATTGGTACACCGATCGTGTCGACGGGAGATGGTGTGGTGGTGATGACGCGTAAACACCCTTATGCGGGTAATTATGTTGTTATTCAGCACGGCAGTCGTTACAAAACTCGTTACCTACACTTGAGTAAAATTCTCGTACGTAAAGGTCAGAAGGTGTCTCGTGGGCAACGAATTGGCTTATCAGGGGCGACAGGTCGAGTGACGGGTCCACATATTCACTACGAATTGATTGATCGTGGCCGTCCAGTAAATGCGATGAAAGCAAACATCCCCATGGCGAATTCAGTGCCGAAAAATCAGATGGCGAGTTTTAAAGCCAGACGAGATGAGTGGGATGCGATGCTTAAACAAAGAGAAATCGAGTTGGCAAGTGAGCCTCCATTGAAGACTACCACATAACAAGAAGCTCCTTTTCCGTAGACTCAAACGTGCAACTTGGTTTGACTCTTGGCTACACATCGACCCATGGGTATTTATGATTGGTGGCGGTTACAAGTTCTAGTTGTACCCGAATATAAAAAGGCTTCCCACGGGAAGCCTTTTAACATTTACGAACGATTACTTATTGGCTTTTCCAAGCTGTAGCCAAGTATCGATAACCGTATCTGGGTTGAGGGATACTGAGCTGATGCCTTGTTCCATTAACCATTCAGCTAAGTCTTCGTGATCTGATGGTCCTTGCCCACAAATGCCGACGTATTTACCCGCTTTCGTGGCCGCGTCAATCGCCATTTTAAGCATCGCTTTTACCGCCGGGTTACGTTCATCAAATAGGTGAGCAACATCGCCTGAATCACGGTCAAGACCAAGTGTAAGCTGAGTCATGTCGTTGGAACCGATAGAGAAACCATCGAAGTACTTCAAGAATTCATCCGCCAGAATCGCGTTGGATGGCAGCTCGCACATCATGATCACTTTCAGACCCTGATCGCCACGGCGTAAGTCGAATTTAGCCAGCAAGTCGATTACCGAAGCCGCTTCGCTCGGCGTGCGCACGAATGGGATCATGATTTCTACGTTCTTCAGCCCCATTTCGTTACGAACACGCTTAATCGCTTGTGTCTCTAACTCGAAGCAGTCTTCAAAGACTGGAGAGATATAGCGTGAAGCGCCACGGAAACCTAACATAGGGTTCTCTTCATGAGGTTCGTAACTTTGTCCACCAACTAGGTTGCTGTATTCGTTCGACTTGAAGTCAGACATACGAACGATAACACGTTGAGGCCAGAAAGCCGCTGCGATTGTCGCGATACCTTCAGTCAGTTTGCTTACATAGAAGTCGATAGGATCTTTGTAGCCACGAATTCGTTGGGTGATCTCGGTTTTCAGTTCGTCGCTCTGCGCATCAAAGTTGAGCAGTGCTTTCGGGTGAATTCCGATCATCTTGTTGATGATGAATTCCAGACGAGCCAGACCGACACCTTCGTTAGGAATCTGCGCAAAATCGAACGCACGATCTGGGTTACCAACGTTCATCATCACTTTGGTCGGCAGCATTGGCAATTCATCCACAGAAGAGCGCTTGATTTCGAACGCTAGCTCACCTTGGTAGACATAACCTGTTTCACCTTCTGCACAAGATACGGTGACGGTAGAACCATCAGTGAGAGCACTCGTTGCGTTACCACAGCCAACAATAGCCGGAATACCAAGCTCACGGGCAATTATTGCTGCGTGACAAGTACGGCCGCCACGGTTAGTCACGATTGCAGAGGCTTTCTTCATCACTGGTTCCCAGTCAGGGTCAGTCATGTCTGTGACTAATACATCGCCTTCTTGTACCAGTGACATTTGGTCTAATGAATCGACCAGACGTACTGGACCAGAACCGATACGCTGACCGATGGCACGACCTTCAATCAGAACCTGCGTTTTATCGTTTAACTCGTAACGCTCAATAACATTCTGCTCGCTCTGAGAACAAACCGTCTCTGGACGCGCCTGAACAATGTATAGCTTGCCGTCGATGCCATCTTTAGCCCACTCGATATCCATTGGACGTTGGTAGTGCTTTTCAATGATCATCGCTTGCTTGGCCAGTTCTTTGATCTCTTCATCACTCAGAGAAAACTGGTTTTGCTCCTGTTCGCTGGTATCGATGATCTCAACTTGTTTTCCAATTTCTTGGTTAGTCGAGTAGATCATTTTGATCAGCTTTGAGCCAAACGTCTTTTTCACAATGGCTTGTTGACCCGCTTCCAGCATCGGCTTGTGAACGTAAAACTCATCTGGGTTAACTGCGCCCTGTACGACCATTTCGCCCAGACCCCATGAAGAGGCGGATATCATCTTACTTGGCGTATCGCGCAGTGGTAAAACGCCAACCAGCCTTTATATGGCGATGCAGTTTGGCCTGCGAGTCGTTAACTATCCATTTATTGATGATGATTTGAAACGCTTAAGATTACTGCCTGAGTTTGCAATTCATCGTCATAAGTTGTTTGGTTTGACCATCAATCCTGAACGATTGACAGAGATTCGAGAAAACCGTCTAGCAGGAAGTGACTATGCGAGTAACGAACAGTGTTTACATGAACTGCAAACCGTTGAGGCGCTATTTCGTCGCGAAGCGATTCCTTATATCAATACCTCTTCTTTATCGGTAGAAGAGATCTCGACCCGTGTTCTAGAGCGTTCAGGACTACGTCGTCGCCTTCTGTAATTGTCAAAAATGATGGCCGAGGACTATGGACCATGCCGATGACCGTGCTTTTGATATTCTCATCGTTTTGTCATTGGTGCTCGGCTATGGTGCAGTCTGGTTGCCTTGTAAACTGATTAAATAGTTATCAAGCACCTGTTTGAGTTTGGTTTGTGCGGGAAATTGTTTCGAAATCAGCATATAGAACTTGTGTGGGGGCATGTTGGGTATCGCCTTAGCTACTAAGTCATCAGTAATGTATTCGATCCCCCACACCGATTTTAAACCATCAATGATTTCCAGCCAGTTTAAATAAACTTCACATTCACCTTGTCTTAGTTTGGTGAGGACGTCCTTAACCGAGTTTCCTTCACGGACAATATTATTAAGTTCAAAGTCAGCGTAATTGTAGCCATGGTTACCACATACTTTGTAAGCGGATAGGTCTTGCACACTGGTTATCTCTAGACCCTGCGGAAATCGAGTGGAAGAGTAGATATAGTATGGGGTTATGCTGTAGTACCACTCTGTGTAGAGAAAGTCCTTTGTTCGGGTATCGCTGAATGAGGCACTAAGCGCTAAGTCAAATTCTCCACTTTTGGTCCCCCTCAAGCATCGAGACCAAGAGGTCATTGTGATGTCATAGCTAACGCCATTTTGAACTAATACCCTATCGAGAATGACAACATCGGAACCGTAAGCGGCATCATTTACAACGTAAGTATAAGGGGACCAGTCAATTGCATCACCACAGACTCTTACATGGGTCAATTCAGTGTTATGAGCGTAACTAGCGAAGCTCACAAACGTGATGACACAGGCGATAATGATGTCAGTAAACCGAAGCATTATACAATTTCCTCAAGCGCAATAACCTGAGTATAGCTAAGGTTTTCTAACCTATCGAACCAGATTAGGATGCAGGAAAAATCAATGGAAAGTCTAGTGTTGGGTGTGACGTGATAAGAGCGTCGTAGCCATAGACTTGCTTAATCAAATCGACATCTAGTGCATGCCAAGGTGCTTCATCACATGCAATTTTTCCCTGATGCAAAACAACCAGACGATCTGAATATTGTGCAGCTAAGTTTAAATCATGCAAAACCACTACTACGGCACAATGTTCATCTGCCAGTCTGCGGGCAATTTTTAACGTGTTGTGCTGGTGGGCCAAATCCAATGCCGAGGTCGGCTCATCAAGCATCAGGATTTTTTCGCGCTCTGAATGTGCGAGTTGAACCAATACTCGAGCTAAGTGGACACGTTGCTTTTCGCCACCCGATAAAGAAGGGTAGAGACGTTCGCTTAGATGACCAACATCGGTCATCTCCATATATTTTTGCGCCAACAGTTTTACTTGCTTATTTGGTAGATTCAGCGGGATCCCACCAAGCTCAACAACCTCGTGAACCAAAAATGGAAAACTGAGTGTACTGTGTTGAGGTAGCATACCTAAGTGCTGTGCCAAATCACCTGGCTGCCACTGCTCTTTACTCCGTCCAAAATAGCTTATATTGCATCGTGATGGGATCTCTCCACACAGCAATTTGAGTAAACTGCTTTTACCCGCCCCATTGGGTCCCAAAAGCGTGGTAACTTCTCCGGCTCGGATATCGATACTGATATTATCGAGCACTTTACGTTGACCATACGACATAGAAACTTGTTGGGCAGACAACACGATGTCATTGATCATAGGATTGCCCCTTTTTGCTTGAAGAGAAGATAGATAAAGAAAGGAGCGCCGATAAGGGCAGTCACAATGCCGACAGGCAGTTCAGCGGGGGCAACGGCCACTCGAGAAAACATATCGGCTAGAGTGAGTAGCAGTGCGCCCATTAATGCAGAAAGCGGCAATAAGGTTCGATGATCAGGCCCTGAGATCATCCTACCCAAGTGAGGAATCACCAAACCAATAAAGCCGATCATGCCAGATACACTGACAGTCACACCAACACCGATCGCGCTAAGCAGGATCAGCTGGCGCTTTAGTTTTTGTACAGGAATCCCAAGGTGTGCGGCCTCTGCCTCACCAAGCAGTAGAGCATTGAGTGCCATCGCTTTATAAGTGAACACCGCCATCAGTAAAGTCAGCGTGGTCGCGCACAGCAGAATGCTAGACCAGTTTGCCCCCGCCATAGACCCCATCGACCACAAGGAGAGATCACGTAGCATCTGATCGTCAGCGACAAAGCTCATGTAACCAATTCCAGCTCCTGAAAGCGCACTGATAGCCACTCCTGCTAGTAGCATGATGGTGACAGAGGTTCCCATCTTGGTTGTGCCTAACCTGTAGACCAACACCGTTGTTAGTGCTCCACCCAGAAAAGCGAACAGTGGGACGGCGGCTAAGTTCATAAATTGAGGGTGATTGTGACTGACGCTTGAGAACAGGACTATCGCAGTCGCGGCGCCGAGGGAGGCCCCTGCCGAAACACCAATGATTCCGGGTTCGGCAAGTGGATTGCGAAATAGCCCCTGCATGACGCTGCCACACAGTGCCAGAATCGCTCCCACTAACATACACAGAAGTGTGCGTGGAAAACGGATTTCATGAATGACGAGATTGATGTGAGGAGCGAGATCTTGCGATTGGAACATCAGGCTTTGAACACTTTGCCAAAAGCCAATATGCATTGGCCCCACGGTCACTGAACTGATGGCAGTCACAAGCAGTGTAAGCCCACCCAGTGCCCAAATTGTCGTATTACCCAGTCGACGAAGAAACATGGTTGTAGTGCTCTTATCTCAATATTGTACTTAGCCGCTCGGCTTCTGAAAGACTCTTCAACCCAAGTCCCCCAACCAAAGCACGACCATCAATTTGAATTATTTGTCCATTTTGTCCAGCGGGTGTTGCTGCCAGCATAGGCATACTGGCGAGAATGGCGTCCACCCCCCCTAGCTGTTTGTAGCTACGTCCACTGACTAGAATCACATCTGGTTGCATCTCTACAAGGGCTTCCGTTGAAAGAGGTTTGTATGACGTCACACTCTCCGCTGCAGGATTGCGAGCTCCCGCTAACTCTATGATTGCATTTGGCGTGGTATCTCGGCCAGCGACATTGGCGGGGCGCCCTTCATGAATGAGCAAGAACAGGACTTTTTTCGCTGAAACTTGATTGTTTTTGTTGGCTTGCAAAGTATGGATCTGTTTAGTGATACTTTGCTTCAAGTTTGAGGCTTGTTGCTGAGCATCGAGTAAAGAAGCAATTTGGTCTACGCGCTGCAGCAGACCCTCTGCGGTTGGTTTTGTGTTAACAATATCCACCGTCACCCCTGCTGCACGAAGTTGGTTTAATGTCGTGTCTGGTCCCATCTCGTCAGAACCGATTAAACGAGTTGCACCGAGTGCAAGCAGACCTTCTGCGGATAGTTGTCGGTGATAACCTATATTGGCTAACGATAAATTGGTTGGACGTTCACTCGTGACATCAACCGCAACGAGCTTATCTTGTTGTCCCAGCGCCACAACCAGTTCGGTGACAGCACTGCCTGCACTGATGACTTTTTCATCGGCGAAAGAGTGAGCGGCAATGAGAAGCAGGGAAAGTGTGGCGAAGCGCTGAATGAAGGCATTTTTATACATAGTTGACTCGGCTATTTAGAATCTTGCGTGAGTAGTTGAGTTGCTTGAATACCGTTTTGCTGCAAGAAAGCGAGCAATTTGACCAAATGTTGAACATCGGCGGTTTTTTCAGCACCAACCACTATCGGCTGTTTGTTGGTACGGTGCTCTTCGAGCAAGGCGAGAGTGAAGTTATTCCAGTCGATATACTGTTTACCATCAATGGCCCAATGGGGCGCTTGTTCAAGAATATTGATGGTCAGAGAGGTATTTTCCACCACTGAAACCGCAGGGGAATCGACGCTAGGTAGGTCGACTTCGAGGGAGTCCAGTTTGACGGCTGCTGTGAGCATCAAAAACACCATGACGATAAAAATAATATCGAGTAAGGGCGTTAAGTCTGGTACCAATCCGTTGTGGTTTGCTTGCTGTGAGACTTTAATCATTAGTTGGCCTGAATTTCTAGTTTAGCGACTTTTTCACTCGCGCTGCCCTTGCTGGATGAAGTCTCTCCGAGGCGTAGCCCTTCAAGCCATAGATTTACGTAGTTCAAGGTGTGCTCAAGCTTCGCGATAACACGATCTGCCCATAGCCCAAGCAATTGAGCTCCGGCGATGGCAGGCAGAGCAATGATCAACCCTGCGGCGGTTGTCCGCATTGCGATGCCAAGACCGTCAGCAAGATCATTGGGCGTAATGTTACCTGTAGAGGCGGCAACGCCTTTAAACATCTCTATCAAACCTAGTACGGTACCAAGTAGCCCAATCAGAGGGCTAATCACACCGATTAGAGAGAGCAAACGCAGACCAAATTGAAGTTGGTGACGCTTCTCTTGTAGCCACATACCTGCCGCATCTTCACGCAGTGTTTTATCAAACGAGTGGTGTGCGAGTAGCATAGCGACGCCCGTGTAAAGGAGAGGTCTACGCACAACCAGTGCCTTTGATAGTGCTTCTATCTGTTGAGAGTCTGTTGGTGTGATTTGCTCTAGTTCAGCGCGAATAGCGTGTTTGCCAGCCCCTAAACTGAGGATGACATGGAAAATACGCTCGGCGATGATCATTAGGGTGAGCCCAGAGCAAAGAATTAGCGGCCAAGTCATCAGGCCGAGCTGTTGTTGCAACTGATTTATTTGTTCCATTATTGGTCCAACTTAAAACGAACAGGGATTTGAATGCGGTGTGCAATTTGCTGACCGTCAACAGATTGTGGGGTGAACTGCCACGTTTTGATGGCGTCTAAAGCGGACTGATCAAGTATCGTCGCTCCTGAAGAGGAGATTAGGACTTGCTTAACCTGATTGCCGTTTTTATCAAGCCAGACCTCATACAAAACCACGCCTTCTAAGCGGCGCTTTTTCGCCAATCGCGGATATTTAGGTGCAGTAGGTTTAGTCAAAAATGACGCCTTGGTGACCATTACGGGCTGCGCATTTACGCCGTTGTTAACGTCCTGCGGTAGGGCATCATCGGACGCCTGCTCTGGTTGTGGCTCAGCGAGAGGCTTTTTGTCTTGCTTTGCCACGCGTCGATTCTCTGCTGTGTGCTCAGGCTTTTTTTGTGCAGCTTGTTGCTTTGAAACTGGAGTTTTGACGGTATCCACTGGCTTTGGCTTTGGCTTTGGCTTGGCGAAGTGTTTTTCTTGTTTAACTGCGCTTGATTCGACTAACTTAGGTTGCGTTTTGATTTGAGCTTTTTGTTCAACAACAGGTTGAACCGAGCTTGGTGGAGCCGTCATTTTTAGATTGAGAGAGACTGAATTGGAGGGACTGCCCGCAGGCATAGCCATGGCTTTGGGTTCTTGTGTAACAACAACTAACGCAGCATGCACAGCAACAGATAGACCTGCGGCAACAACGTATCGTTTAATGTTCACTTTATCTCCTTATCCAATCTCGCTACTCAGTTACGGCGAGATTATTACTCACAATGTAAATAAGATCAATTATCAATTGCATTCTCATTTTTGACAATTTATGATCCCAACCATCAGTGGAATAAGCAACAGTATGGAAAGAGTATGCCCTCATTAAAACAACAAGTGGTTCAGCTATTGGAGCAAGAGCCGGCTTTGCTGCCTGCGGATTTGGCGGAAAAACTCAACGTATCAGAATTTCAAATTGTTGCTTCTTTGCCTGATGGCATGGTGACTCTTGTCTCTGGGGAACAAGCGCAATGGGTTTTGGAGCAATTGGTTGGTTTTGGCCCTGTGACGACTATCGTTCATTCATTTGGCTCAATTTTTGAAGTCAAAGCCCCCTTTCCTAGAGGGAAAGAGACCAGAGGTTACTACAATCTCATGGGGAAAGAAGGTGAATTACATGGTCATCTCAAGCTAGAAAATATTAAGGATATTGCTTTGGTAAGTAAGCCTTTTAGAGGACGAGAAAGTCATTATTTTGGATTTTTTTGCTCACAAGGTAATAATATCTTTAAAGTCTATTTGGGACGTGATGACAAACATCAACTGTTTGCTTCTCAAGTCGAGACATTCAAACGCTGGCAGCACGAGTTGAGCCAATAACAAATACAGAAAAAGAGAACAGATTAAGGAGCCTCAAATGGACCAACAAGTGAAACAAGAGCGTTTGCAAGGTCGTCTAGAACCGGAAATTAAAGAGTTTCGTCAAGCGCGACGTACATTGCAACTCGCCACCGTCGATGAAAATGGGCGTCCGAATGTGAGTTACGCTCCTTATGTGCAGAATCAGGATGGTTACTTTGTCTTAATCTCTGAAATCGCTCGCCACGCACGTAATTTGCAGGTCAATCCAAGTGTGTCGATTATGATGATTGAAGACGAGGGTGACTCGAAACAGCTGTTTGCTCGAAAACGCTTAACGTTTGATGCGATAGCGTCAGTGGTTGAACGCGATAGCAAGCAATGGAATCTTGTGATTGCACAAATGAAAGAGAGATTTGGTGAGATTATTGATGGCCTTAGCCAATTACAGGATTTTGTTTTGTTCAACCTAAAAGCGGAGCAAGGTCTGTTTGTCAAAGGCTTCGGTCAGGCTTATCAGGTGTCGGGTGATGATCTTGTTGATTTTGTTCATTTAGAAGAAGGTCATAAAAAGGTTTCCAACCAGTAGTGATTCAGATAGCTTAGATTCCAATTAAGGAGCCATAGTGGCTCCTTTCTGCTTTAGGAGAGGAATTACGATGCGCCCCGTCAGCAAAGATCACGGAGAAATCTGCTACCCATTCATCTATGAAGATAGCCCAGTGTGTGACTTTGAGATCGCCAGTGACGAGTTGTGTAGCAGGATTGGTTTAGTGCTGACGTATGAGTTGGATGACGTTAGCCGTGATATATTGCTGCGGCTTCAACCGAATGTATATCACCTCAATGGTTCCGTTCGCGGGAAGATGGCGATTGATGAGTCAACCCTGCATGAACTCTATCGTGACTACAACCAGTTAAGAGAAAAACTTGATGGTGGCTTCAAAGGGTTTGTATTACCCGGTGGACACCGAATCTCAGCGGAGCTACATCTGTGTCGTACTCAAGCTAAGAAAGTGGTTCGCGCGTTGGTGGCAATTGAACACTCAGGCAGAAAGTCGCCGGATCCGATCTTGTTCCGCTACGCCAACCTACTCGCCAATATCATGTATGCGCTAGCCTCATACACAAACCGTGTCCATCAGGTAAATGAAGTGGAGTTTGTCAGTCACAGTTACTAGCTGAGTAATGCCCCCTAATGTAGAGGGCGTGACACCGAGGCGATACGAACGATCAGAGCGGCTATAGCATATCTCGGATTCTGAAATAGGACATCGCCAGAACGAGAGCAGGGGTGCGGAACAAGCGACCACCTGGGAATGGGTGGTGAGGAATTCGGTCAAATATGGCAAAACGTTCGGCTGTAGTGGCGATGCACTCTGCCATTAGGGTTCCCGCCATACCAGTGGCTGCGATGCCGTGACCTGAAAAACCTTGCGCAAAGTAGACATTTGGCTTTAAGCGACCAAAATGCGGTGCTCGGTTGAGGGTAATGGCGACATTACCTCCCCAAGCAAAGTCAATCTTGGCGTCTTTCAGCTGCGGATAGATATCAATCATTCTCGACTGCATTGCTTTTCTAAGGTTAAAAGGTGCAACGCCTGAATAACTGACTCTGCCACCAAATAACATGCGGTGATCTCCTGAACAGCGGAAGTAATCGAGTACAAAGTTAATATCACACGCTGAAATATGATTTTTCATCAGATCATTGGTGACCGTTTCACCGAGCGGTTCTGTCGCGCAAATATAGGTGCCAACGGGCATGACACGATTTTCTAACTTGCTCTCCAACCCATCCATATAAGCATTACAGGCTAAAACAACGTGGTTGGCTTCAACGCTGCCTTGTGCCGTAAACAGTTTGGCAGGATCGCCATGCTCAATCTTCTTACATTCACTCTGTTCGTAAAATTCAACCCCCGCATCTTGTGCGGCTTTAACCAAACCAAGCGTATAATTTAATGGGTGGAGGTGACCGCTGTTAGAGTCAAATAAACCCGAAGTATAACGATCGCTTGCGATGTGTTCGCGTGTCTGTTTTTGATCCCAAAGTTGCAGTGATTGGTAGCCATAATTCTCGGTGAGATCATCGTGCCACGCTTTGAGCTCGCGATCGTGACGTGATTTGACGCCTAGATGGACCATACCATCACGCCAATCACACTCAATGTTGTATTTTTTTATGTTGCCTTTGGTGAGTGCCAAAGCGTCAACGGACATATCCCATAGTTTACGTGCGTCTGATTTACCGACCAGTTTTTCGAGAGTACTTTGCTCTGAAGCCCAACCGAAAATCGCTTGACCGCCACTACGACCTGATGCACCCCAACCGACGCGTTTGCCCTCAAGCACAATGACTTTAAAACCACGATTGGCAAGTTCAAGTGCCGCTGTTGCACCAGTAATACCTGAACCCACCACACAAACATCCGCCTTGTGTGCGCCTTTTAACGTTGGAAAATCAAAGTGTTGATTTGCTGACGCTGCGTAGTAAGAGTCGGTGTGCTTTGCTTTCATAGCTTTGTCCTTAAAACTAAAGTTGAACTTACTTGTACCATTGGTACTCGAGTGGCGATACCTGAGCGGAAAAATGCTCCTGCTCATGTTGCTTGTTTGCCAAATAGATTTTGCAGAACTGTTCTCCAAGTTGCTCTTTCAAGAACAGACTCTGGTCGAACAGTTCGAGTGCCGCTTGCCAAGAGGTCGGAACCGTTGGTGCGTCGACAAGTGTGGCATCACCTTCAATAGGTGCTGGTGGAAGTTGCTGCTTTTCAATGCCATCTAACATAGAAGCGAGAATGACAGCGGTCGTTAAGTATGGGTTAACATCAGCACCTGCAAGTCGATGTTCAATCCGACGATTACTATTTTCACCGGCGGGAACACGAACTGCGACGGTACGATTATCCCATCCCCAAGTCATTTGGAGTGGGACAAACATATTCGGTTGCAAGCGTCGATAAGAGTTAGCGTTTGGAGCCAAGACCGCCATGCTTTCATCCATATGGTCGAGAATGCCTGCAATGGCGTGAAGTAGGGTATTCTGATCGTCAGCGAAGATATTTTCTCCGTCGCGATCGAGCAGACTAACGTGGACGTGGCAGCCGTTACCTGCGTGCTCTGTGTAGGGTTTAGCCATGAAGTTGGCATAGAATCCGTGTTTTTTTGCAACGGCGCGTATGACTCTTTTCAACAGCATTGCTTGGTCACAGGCTAAAAGCACATCCTCGCAGTGGCGCAAGTTAACTTCGAACTGGCCTGGAGCATATTCGGCGGTGATATTGTCTGTTGGAATATTTTGTATTTCACATGTCGCTAAGACTTCGTCAAGAAATGCCTTAAATTCATCAAGCTCATCAAGTGAATAGACTTGAGTTTGCGTCATTCGCTCACCACTGAGTGGCATGATAGGTGGCTGTGGTTGTCCGTCTGCATCGGGCTTAACGTCTTGCAGATAGAACTCAAGTTCTATCGCGACGCACGGGGTTAAGCCACGTTGAGTGAATTTGTCTAATTGCCCCTGAAGGACGTGACGAGGATCGGCGAAAAAGGGCTGCTGGCTGTCGGGCTCATACATGGTAACAATGGCTTGAGCACTGTTCTCAAGCCAAGGCGTCAGTTGCAATGAACTGTCAACCAGCATGCAGAGTCTGTCTCCATCACCTTGCTCAAATCCTAGCCCTGTTTCTTCGACGGTTTCGCCACATATATCGAGGGCGAAAACAGAAGCGGGTAAGCATATGCCTTGCTCGGCAATTTTATCCAGTTGTGAGGCATTCACTCTTTTACCGCGGATGACACCGTTAATATCAAACAGCATTAAATCGACGGTGGTGACGTTGGAGTTTTCGCGGATGAATTGCACGATGGCGTCAGCATTGCTGGAAACTGAGCAGGCATCGTGATTGGTCGCAATGGTTTGTTTGACTAGCTCGTTCATTGTTAATTCGCTTCCTTTCAGTTGATTACCGCTTATGGGAATAGGCAAGTGCGTCCTTACTTTCCTTAGCGTGTTCGGTAACACGTTAGCCATATTTCGTCGATAACATTCCTACTTAATAGTGATGAAAAAACATCCAACGCACGGTATTACCCTTACACAACGTTTAGTAAAACACAACACTCTTGTTAATTATTTGTAAAATATAAGTATCAAATTATCAAAATAATTAACATTCATGGTTGACATTTGACCAATTCAAGGTCAATTCTATTCCCAGTCGCGGACAAAATTGTCGCCAAACAATAGGTGAATAAATCATGGAAAAGATAACGAAATGGATTGAGAGTAATAGGATTACTGAGGTGGAATGCCTCATACCTGATATTACTGGTAATGCGC
Organism: Vibrio sp. TRT 2004; assembly: GCF_050113735.1. NCBI lineage: Bacteria > Pseudomonadati > Pseudomonadota > Gammaproteobacteria > Vibrionales > Vibrionaceae > Vibrio > Vibrio sp. TRT 2004. Next base: position 136,177 of record NZ_JBNJOH010000001.1, read on the forward strand.
GAGGTAAGATCATGCCCGCCAAAAAGTTTCTTCGAGAGGGAGGAATGCGCCTTCCCGAAGCGGTTTTTTTCCAAACGGTAACCGGTGACTGGCCTGATGATGAAAGCATGATTGACCTGACTGAGAAAGACATGCTGCTAGAACCGGATCCGGATACGATTCGTTTTGTTCCTTGGACTAAAGAGCCCACAGCTCAAGTCATCCACGACTGTTACACCGTGGATGGTGATCCAGTAGATATCTCGCCTCGTGCCGTTCTAAGACGCGTTTTAGATCTCTACAAGAAAGAGGGATGGAATCCTATCGTTGCACCAGAGTTGGAGTTCTTCCTCGTTAAGAAAAACCTCGACTGGGACTACCCACTTGAACCGCCAATTGGTCGTAACGGTCGTCCAGAAACCGCGCGTCAGTCGTTCAGTATTGATGCGGTAAACGAGTTCGATCCAATTTTTGAAGATATGTACGACTATTGTGAAGTACAGGAGTTGGATGTTGACACCCTGGTGCACGAATCTGGTGCCGCGCAAATGGAACTCAACTTTGACCATGGTGAGCCACTTGATAGAGCTGACCAAGTGTTTTTGTTTAAGCGTACGGTACGTGAAGCGGCATTAAAACATGATGTGTATGCGACCTTTATGGCAAAACCAATGGAAAATGAGCCAGGTAGTGCGATGCATATTCACCAGAGTCTAGTGGATGACAACGGTCAGAACCTGTTTGCGAATGATGATGGCTCTAACAGTGAACTCTTCATGAACTATATCGCTGGTATGCAGAAATACACGCCTGCCGCTATTTCGTTTTTTGCGCCGAATGTGAACTCCTACCGCCGTTTGGTATTTGGTGAATCTGCGCCTACCAACGTGGCTTGGGGGGTGGACAACCGCACCGTTGGATTGCGAGTACCTATTTCAGATAGAAATTCTCGTCGAATCGAGAACCGCTATGCGGGAGCTGATGCTAATCCATATTTGGCGATGGCACTCACCCTCGCTTGTGGTTATTTGGGCATGAAAGAGAAGCTCACACCAACGCCGGAATGTACAGGTGATATGACAACTCAACCCTATTCTCTGCCACATACGCTGGAAGATTCACTGGTGTTATTGGAGCAGAGTGATGAGCTTCGTGAAATTTTAGGCGATCGTTTTGTAGCGGCTTATGTCGCCATTAAGCGCAAAGAATACAAAACGTTTTTCCAAGTGATCAGTTCATGGGAGCGTGAGTTCCTATTATTGAACGTGTAAATCATGACTCGAGTCACTTGGCATTATTAGCCAGATGACTTGAGACAAGGTGAGCTAGTTTGTGGTCAGTTTACCGAGTTTATTTCGATATCTGAAAAAGATGAGAGTTAACTATGTCTACATGGATTGAGCAAGACAGTGCACATTGTTTGCACCCTTTTACTAACTTTAAGTCATTAAATGCAAAAGGTTCTCGCGTCATTACTAAAGCTGAGGGCGTTTACATTTACGATGAGGACGGTAACAAAATTCTTGATGGTATGGCTGGGCTTTGGTGTGTAAACCTTGGCTACAGCAGTCAACCACTCATTGATGCTGCAACGGCGCAGCTCAAGGAGCTGCCTTATTACAATCTGTTCTTCCAAACTACTCATCCACCGGCGGTAGAATTATCAACATTACTGGCTGAAATCACGCCAGAAGGAATGAACCACGTTTTCTTCACGGGTTCTGGCTCTGAGTGTAATGACACCGTACTGCGCATGGTAAGGCACTACTGGGCAAGCAAAGGCAAAGCCAGCAAACAAACTGTGATCAGCCGAAACAATGCTTACCATGGAAGCACCATGGCAGGTGCGAGTTTGGGTGGTATGAAGTTTATGCATGCGCAAGGTGGTTTGCCACTACCCAATATCGTTCATATCGATCAGCCTTATCACTTTGGTGAAGGTCAGGGGCAAGATGCTAACGAGTTTGGTCTAGAGCGTGCTCGCCAATTGGAAGCCAAAATTCTTGAGTTAGGTGAAGATAATGTTGCTGCCTTTATTGCCGAACCGATTCAGGGTGCGGGTGGCGTGATTATCCCGCCAGATAGCTATTGGCCAGAAATTCAACGTATTTGTGACAAATACGAAATCCTATTGATCGTCGATGAAGTCATATGTGGCTTTGGACGCACAGGTGAATGGTTTGCCAGCCAGACCTTCAATATCAAACCTGATTTGATGTGTATGGCTAAAGGTATTACTTCAGGCTATCTGCCTCTAGGTGGTGTGATGGTCCGTGACCACGTCGCTAAAGTTCTCACCGATGCTGATACGGAATTTGCCCATGGCTTTACTTATTCCGGACACCCAGCAGCGTGTGCGGTAGCGATTGCCAACATCAAAGAGATGCAACGCCTTAATGTCGTCAACCAGGTTCGAGAAGAGACCGCCCCATACTTTGCTCAGCGTTGGAGCGAGCTTGCACAGCATCCATTGGTGGCAGAAGCCCGCTGCAAGGGGCTGGTTGGTGCTATCGAATTGGTAGCGGATAAAGAGACCAATCAGCGTTTTGATAAAGAGCTAGAAGTCGGTACTCGCTGTCGTGAGCACTGCTTTAATTCAGGCGTCGTTTTACGAGCGGTGGGAGACACAATGATCTGTTCGCCACCACTTATCATTAGCAAGGATGAAATCGATCAACTGGTCACTAAAGCGAAACAAGCTTTAGATAACACATTGGCGGACGTCAAGTCTTAGTCGGTCACGTACACGAGCAACAAGCAAGAGGAACGGAGATCCAAATGGTTAAACTAAAATCATATATCGGCATGGCGCTGGGAGCAGCAATGGTTACTGCACCGGCATTAGTGCACGCTGGCGAAGAGAAAGTTCTTAACGTTTATAACTGGTCAGATTATATCGCGGAAGACACGATTGCCAAGTTTGAACAAGAGACTGGTATTAAGGTGGTTTACGACGTTTTCGACTCTAACGAAGTGTTGGAAGCGAAAATTCTCTCAGGCAACACAGGATTTGATCTTGTCGTGCCGAGTAATGACTTCCTTGGACGTCAAGCTAAAGCGGGTGCATTTCAGAAGCTGGATAAAAGCAAGCTGAGTAACTACAAAAATCTAGATCCTAAGTTGATGTCGATTCTGGCTGATACGGTTGATCCGAACAACGAGTACGCGATTCCTTACCTATGGGGTACCACAGGTATCGGTTACAACGTAGAAAAAGTACAAGCAGCACTTGGTGAGAACGCCCCTGTCGACAGTTGGGAGTTGGTGTTTAAGCCTGAAAATATGGAGAAGCTAGCTCAGTGTGGTGTGGGCTTCTTGAATGCGCCAACCGAAATTATGGCGGCGGCACTTAACTATTTAGGTAAAGATCCAAACAGTACTAATGCGGATGACTACAAGAATGATGCACTCGCATTGTTGAAAGACATTCGTCCTTACGTCACATATTTCCACTCATCTCAATACATCAATGACTTAGCAAATGGCGATATCTGTGTCGCTATCGGTTGGTCTGGCGATGTTCTTCAAGCGGCAGATCGTGCGGCAGAAGCGGACAATGGAGTCGAAATTTCTTACTCAATTCCAAAAGAAGGTGCGCTTGCTTGGTTCGATTTGATGGCGATTCCTAAAGAAGCGAAACATCCAGAAAATGCACATTTGTTCATCAACTTCCTGCTGCGTCCTGAAGTTATTGCAGAAATTAGTAACTACGTTTGGTATGCGAATCCAAATGTCCCGTCTCGTGAGTTTATCGAACAGGAGATACTAGACGATCCGGGTATCTACCCTACGCCAGAGGCACAAGAGAAGTTGTACAGCTCGAAAATGCTGCCGCATAAGGTTTCACGAACTATTACACGTGCGTGGACTGACTTTATTAAAAACTAAGTTGTAAGGCGGGCACTTTCGGGTGCTCGCCGCTGTAGGGAGAAAGATATGAGTGTGATGTCTATTGAAACCGAGCTAGTGCATAGCCATACAAAATCTAAACCGCCTAAACCCTTGTTAGAAATACGAGGTTTGACCAAGAACTTTGATGGCCATGTTGCGGTAGATAATGTCGACCTGACCATCAACCAAGGTGAGTTGTTTGCCTTATTAGGTGCCTCGGGTTGCGGTAAATCAACACTACTTAGAATGCTAGCGGGTTTCGAACAGCCTACGGAAGGGCAAATTATACTCGATGGTGAAGACTTAGCGAATGTCCCGCCGTACCGTCGTCCAGTCAACATGATGTTTCAATCATACGCTCTATTTCCCCATATGACGGTAGCCAAAAATATAGCTTACGGGCTAAAGCAAGATGGCATGCCAAGCAAAGAGATCGACGCGACAGTAAAACATATGCTTGAGTTGGTGAGGATGACAGACTATGCCAATCGTAAGCCACATCAGCTATCTGGTGGACAGAAACAAAGGGTGGCCTTGGCGAGAAGCCTAGCGAAGAAACCTAAGTTACTACTTCTTGATGAACCAATGGGTGCATTGGACAAAAACCTCAGAGAAAAAATGCAGCTTGAGGTTGTGGATATTCTTGAGAGCGTCGGCGTGACATGTGTCATGGTGACTCATGACCAAGAAGAAGCCATGACGATGGCGAGTCGCATTGCCATCATGAACAAAGGTCAGTTTGCTCAAATCGGCTCTCCCGAAGCCATTTATGAACACCCGAACTCAAGATACACCGCTAGATTCATTGGTTCAGTTAACGTATTTGAAGGTGTTTTGGAGACCAACAACAACGATAGCGCAACGATTGCTACACCGGATCTCCCTTCTCCAATCCGAATTGCACACGGTGTATCTGGTGCTCCAGGGATTCCTGTTTATATCGCCATACGCCCCGAGAAGATGATGCTGTGCGACAAACCATCCAACGCGGAGAACTCCTGTTCTGGTGTTGTTGAAGATATCGCTTATATGGGCAATCAGTCGATTTACCATGTACGCTTAGAAAGCGGTAAATTGGTGACCGCCACTTTGCAAAACACTAGCCGTCATCGCAAAGAAATGCCGACTTGGGAGCAAAGGGTCAACCTATGCTGGGAATTAGAAAGTAGCGTGGTACTTAAGATATGAAAACTCATGCCAAATTGAACTTCTGGCGTGTGGTTCCGACGCCAAAGTGTCTATTGCTGTCGATTCCCTATGGGTGGTTGTTACTGTTTTTCCTGCTACCTTTTCTTATTGTGTTCAAAATCAGTTTCGCCGAAGCACAAATTGCTATCCCGCCATACAGTGAGCTGTGGAGTTATGCGGAACAGAAAATACAGTTGCTGCTCAATATTGGTAACTACCAGTATCTTGTTGAAGACGATCTCTATATCTCGTCATATCTAGAATCGATTCGCATCGCACTAGTGTCGACCGCTTTATGTTTGTTGATTGGTTTCCCGATCGCTTGGGCGATTGTTCACTCAACACCTGCGACTCGAAACATCTTACTGATGCTAATCATTCTACCGTCATGGACCAGTTTCTTGATTCGAGTTTATGCGTGGATAGGCATCCTCAAAAATAATGGATTGCTTAACAATGTCCTGCTGTCGTTAGGAGCCATTGATGAGCCATTAAAAATACTTCACACCGATGCTGCCGTTTACATAGGGATTGTCTACACCTACCTACCTTTCATGGTTTTGCCTATCTATACCGCTTTAATGCGCGTCGACTATTCGTTGATCGAAGCGTCTAGCGATTTAGGTGCGAAGCCATACACGACCCTATTTAGCATTCTTGTCCCACTCACTCGTGCGGGGATCATTGCTGGCTCGATGTTAGTGTTTATTCCGGCTGTGGGTGAGTTCGTTATCCCTGAGCTCCTTGGTGGGCCGGATTCGATATTGATTGGTAAAGTTTTGTGGCAAGAGTTTTTCAATAACCGAGATTGGCCCGTGGCGTCAGCAGTGGCTATTGTCATGTTGTTACTGTTAATGATTCCGATACTGTGGTTCCACCGTTATCAGAAACGTGAGTTGGAGGCAAACTAATGGATGCGATTCCTGTATATAAAACCAAATGGAAGTGGGCGATACTCGCGGCAGGTCTTACGTTTCTATACCTACCGATTCTAATCCTCATTATTTACTCGTTTAACGAAAACAGATTGGTAACGGTTTGGTCAGGTTTCTCAATCAAATGGTACTTTGAGCTTCTCGAAGATGACCTATTGATGGGAGGGGTCAAACTGAGCCTGATGATCGGTTTCTTGTCAGCCAGTGCAGCTGTTGTGCTTGGTACTATCGCTGCTTTTGTCTTAAACCGATTTGGTAAGTTCAGAGGTGAAACCGGTTTTGCTTTCATGATCACCGCTCCACTGGTTATGCCAGAGGTGATTACCGGCTTATCCTTGCTATTGCTCTTTATAGCGCTAGGGCAAGTGTTCGACATCTTCTCACAGCGAGGCATGTTGACGATATGGATAGCGCATGTGACTTTTTGTACGGCTTATGTCACCGTTGTAGTCAGCTCTCGTCTACAAGAAGTGGATCGCTCGATTGAGGAGGCGGCGATGGATCTTGGGGCGCCGCCTTGGAAAGTCTTCTTCCAAATCACCTTACCCACTATCGCACCAGCAATTCTCGCTGGATGGTTACTGGCATTCACATTGTCATTGGATGATTTAGTTATTGCGAGTTTTGTTTCGGGGCCAAGTGCTACAACCTTACCTATGGTGGTGTTCTCTAGCGTTCGTTTAGGGGTCAGCCCGAAAATCAATGCTCTAGCGACCCTCATCATATTGGCGGTAGCGTGTGCGACCTTTGTCGCTTGGTGGGTGATGGCGAAAGCAGAAAAACGTCGGCAACTTGAGATGAAACTTGCTGCTCAATAGTGCTGTTCAAGGTGGTGTGGTATAGCTTGCTATGACATCACCTTTCTTTATAATTGTTGGCTTAATTTTGCGCGTTGATAGTCAATTTGTGTCATTAGTGTTGCAATTACTTTTTCAGAGGATAGGCCATGGATGTTGGGAAACAACTAAAAACAATAAGAACGATGCGCGGGCTTTCTCAAAGAGAGTTAGCGAAGCGCAGCGGTGTCACCAACTCAATGATCTCCCAGATTGAGCAAAATCTCGTTAACCCATCTGTGGGGTCACTAAAGAAAATTCTCGATGCTATTCCAATCTCAATGGGAGAGTTTTTCACCATAGAAATCGAGGCAAAAGATGAAATCTTTTTTACACTCGGGCAAATGGCGGACCTTGGTGACGGCACAATTAAGATGTTACTGGTTGGGGCCAAGCGTGAGGGGCGAAAACTGGCGATTTTGCGCGAGTTTTATCCACCGGGTACGGATACTGGACCGGACTTCTTGCAGCATGACGGTGAAGAGGGCGGGATAATCATTAGTGGTGAAATTGAAATAACTGTCGGAAGTAAGACGCAACTGCTTAAAGCAGGCGACTCTTACTACTTTGAAACCAAGAAGCCTCATCGTTTTAGAAACCGAGGCAAAGTTGAATGTGAACTGATTAGTGCGGCTACGCCACCCACTTTCTAAAGCCATTTCTATATTTCTACTCAACCGAACCTCATGATTGTCCTGTGATACCCTTGAAAAAGGTATCACAGGCTTTGTCATTCTAGAGACGGTTCGCGTTAATCCAACTCTATCCATGTCGACTTCATTTCGGTGTATTTATCGAGTGCATGAAGTGATTTGTCACGGCCGTTACCGCTCTGTTTATAGCCGCCAAATGGCATTGTCATATCACCGCCATCCCAGTTGTTGACGAATACGGTACCCGCGCGAAGCGCTCTTGAGCAGCGTACAGCGGTTGAAATATCGGCAGTCCAGATACCTGCGGCTAGGCCATAATCGCTGTCGTTGGCGAGCTCAATGGCTTCTTCTATCGTGTCGAACGTCGAGACACACAAAACGGGGCCAAAAATTTCTTCTTGGAAAATACGCATATCACGAGTGACTTCTGTAAAAATCGCTGGTTGGATAAAGTAGCCCCCCGTTTCCTGACGCACTGGCTGACCACCACTGATCAATTTCGCCCCCTCTTGTTGACCGATGTCGACATACTCTAGAACACGTTTGAACTGAGATTCATCGACAATTGCGCCCACACGGGTCGTTTCTGATAGGGGATCGCCTGGTTGCCAATTCTTGACGTTTTCGAGCAGCAGTTCGATGAATTGATCCTTGATGGAAGAATGAACCAATAAACGGGACCCAGCAGTACATACTTCCCCTTGGTTGTAACAAATGGCAGAAACGGCAGTCGCCGCAGCCTTAGCAAGGTTCTTAACATCGTGGTTGACAATATGAGGACTCTTACCACCACACTCCATAAAGGCGCGTTTAAGGTTTGATTGACCTGCAAATGCAAGTAACTTCTTACCAACAGCGGTCGAACCCGTAAAGGTGATGCAGTCGACATCGTTGTGCAGTGCAAGCGCTTGGCCTGCTTCATGTCCAAAGCCTGGTAAGACTTGTAACACGCCATCAGGGATGCCTGCTTTCTTGGCAAGCTCAGCGAGTAAGATCGCCGTCAGTGGCGATTTCTCTGAAGGCTTAATGATGACGGAGTTGCCCGTTGCTAGAGCGGGACCGATTTTCCATGCGGCCATCACAGTCGGGAAGTTCCAAGGAACAATAGCAGCGACGACACCAAGTGCTTCTCTGGTCACGAGAGCGAGCGCGCCTTCTGTTACAGGGGCAACTTCGTCATAAATTTTATCAATGGCTTCTGCATTCCATGCAATACAGCGAGCTGTCGCAGGCGCATCGTAACCGATAGCATCACCAATTGGTTTCCCCATGTCCAGTGACTCTAAAAGAGCAAACTGCTGTTGGTGAGCGTCGATTTCGTTAGCATAGTTTAAAAGGATGGCCTTTCTTTCCGCTGGTGCAAGCCCTGCCCATACACGACTTTCGAAAGTTTGGCGTGCAACTGCGACGGCGAGGTCGACATCCTGTTGATCACATCGTGCCACAGAGGCGAGAACACGGCCGGTTGCAGAGTTGATGATCTCAAATGTTTCACCACTTTTTGCGTCTTGTAGCTGTCCATTGATAAACGCCTGAGTCGAAAACTTGATCGTCTCTGCCTTGTTCTGCCAGTACATAGTATCCATATTATTGCCTTATCCTTAAAAGCTTGCTGGTGAATTCGCGCTAATGATGACGCAGTCTTCTTCAGCCGTGTTTCTAAAACGGTGAGGACGGGTGCTATCAAAGTAGTATCCATCCCCTACATGGAGGGTAACGGTATTGAGATCGACGGTCAGCTCAAGTTGGCCTTGAACAACGACACCACACTCTTGTCCTTCATGAGTGAGCATTTCCTCACCGGTGTCAGCATTCGGTTTGAGAGTTTCTCTCAGCATACCGATATGACGATCACCGTGGAAATGTCCGACTTGTCGATAACTAATTTCTCCTTGGCCAATTTCTGGTTGTTCTTCTTTGCGAGTGTAAAACTGTTCAGGTTGTGGATCGTCTATAGCGAAAAACTCCGCCATAGAGGTTGGTATCTTACTCAGTAACTTGCTCAAAGAGGCGACGGATGGGCTGACCGCGTTACTCTCTATTTGAGAGATGAAGCCATTTGTTACTCCAGCACGCTTTGCCAACTCTCGTTGAGATAATCCGGCTTTCTCGCGTAAAGCTTTAAATCGAGTGCCGATTTCTGTATCCATGATATGAATCCTCCCAAAACATCTGTGATTATTAAATTAAACACGCTTTGATGTTTATTTCATCATATTTAACCCGTAACGTTTAAAATTTAAACATTGCATGGCGTAAATTTCCAAGCTATAGTCGTTTTTGTTAAGTATTTTATAACATAGTTTTAACATTATGGTTAGGCGTTTATTAAAAAAAACGCCTTGATCGATATCACAGACAACAAACTCTTAGTCATTGATTGAGGAAATGCACATGCAGGATCTCGCAAAAACACACAACTTAGACGCATTTTGGATGCCGTTTACCGCCAACTCGCAGTTTAAACAATCACCACGGATGATGGTGTCAGCTGAGGGGATGTACTACCGCACAGACGACAACCGCAAAGTGCTCGACGGTACAGCAGGGCTATGGTGTTGTAATGCAGGACATGGACGCAGAGAGATCAGCGAGGCCGTGAGTCAGCAAATCCACAACCTAGATTTTGCACCGACATTCCAGATGGGCCACCCGTTGCCATTTCAGTTTGCTGAAGAGCTTGCGGAGATAGCGCCAGCAGGGCTGAGCAAAGTCTTTTTTACTAACTCAGGCTCGGAATCCGTCGATACCGCATTGAAAATTGCTTTGGCATACCAACGTACAATTGGTCAAGGGACGCGAACGCGACTGATTGGGCGTGAACGAGGCTATCACGGGGTAGGATTTGGTGGTATTTCCGTGGGGGGAATCGTCAATAACCGCAAAACCTTCGGTAGCCTTCTGACTGGCGTAGACCATCTTCCTCATACACTCAGTATTGAACACAGTGGGTTTAGCCGTGGCCTGCCAGAATATGATCCGGGTTGGGCAGAAAGCTTGCAAAATATTGTCACGCTTCACGATGCGAGCAATATCGCCGCTGTGATCGTAGAACCAATCGCAGGCTCCACTGGGGTTATCTTGCCGCCAAAAGGCTATTTGAAAAAGCTAAGAGAGATCTGTACCCAGCACGGTATCTTACTCATTTTTGATGAGGTAATTACTGGCTTTGGTCGCCTTGGTAGTCCATTTGCTGCACAAGAATTCGATGTGATTCCAGATATCATCACCAGTGCTAAGGGGTTAACCAATGGTGCAATTCCTATGGGCGCAGTATTTGTTCGTGATGAAATCTACGATGCGATGGTAAGCCCAGAGAGTCAGGCGATAGAGTTGTTCCACGGTTACACCTATTCAGGTCATCCAGTGGCTGCCGCAGCGGGATTAGCGACGCTGAATATCTATCGTCAAGAGAGTTTATATACTCGCGCTTCAGAACTTTCCCAATACTGGGAAGATGCAGTGCATAGCCTAAAAGGGCTACCGCATGTTATTGACCTGAGAAACTATGGATTGGTTGCTGGTATTGAGTTATCGAGCATTGCCGGAAAGCCGGGTTCGCGAGCGTTCCAAGTTTTCCAAGCGTGTTACGAGAAGGGGGCGTTGATTCGTGTCACAGGGGATATCATTGCCCTGTCGCCACCACTGATTATCGAGAAACACCATATTGATGAACTGTTTAATATCTTAAGTGATGTGCTGAGCACGATTGAATACAAGGAATAATTATGTCGATTTTAGTTTCAAACTTTATAAATGGATCGGTAGTTGAAAGTAAAAGCACTCGTAGCGCGGATCTTTTTAATCCGGCGACGGGAGAGCGACGTGGTCAAGTGCAGCTATCTACAGCCCAAGAAGCTGAAGAGGTGGTTCAAATAGCGAAAAAGGCACAGGTTGAATGGCAAGCGACACCGCCACTCCAGCGTGCGCGAGTGATGTTTAAGTTTAAGCAGCTATTAGAAGACAACGCAGATAGCTTGGCGACCTTGATCACGCAAGAACATGGAAAAGTGCACAGCGATGCACTGGGTGAACTGACTCGAGGTCTCGAAGTTGTTGAGTTCTCATGTGGTATTCCGCACCTGTTGAAAGGTGAACACTCACTTAATGTTGGTCGTGAAATTGACAGTTATTCAATGATGCAGCCAGTGGGTGTTTGTGTTGGTATCACCCCTTTTAATTTCCCAGTTATGGTTCCGCTTTGGATGATTCCGGTCGCGTTGGCTTGCGGTAACAGCTTTATCTTAAAACCGTCAGAAAAAGATCCGAGTGCAGCAATGGTGTTGGCGGATCTTCTCAAACAGGCAGGTCTACCAGACGGTGTATTTAATGTTGTCCAAGGCGACAAAGAAGTCGTTGATGCGCTCCTTGAATCACCTGATGTTGCAGCGGTGAGTTTTGTCGGTTCAACGCCGATTGCTGAAGCGATTTATGCAAAAGGTAGTGCAAATGGTAAACGCGTTCAGGCGCTAGGTGGCGCGAAAAACCACTTAGTTGTGATGCCAGATGCTGATTTAGATCAGGCTGTAAACGCGATTATGGGCGCGGCATATGGTGCGGCAGGTGAACGTTGTATGGCAATTTCGGTTGCCGTAGCGGTGGGTGATGAGGTTGCAGATCGCTTAGTCGAAAAACTTAAACAGAAGGTTGAGGCGCTACGCGTTGGCCCAGGTATTGGTGTAACACCTGAAAATGAAATGGGTCCTTTGGTCAGTGAGCCACACAAAAATAAAGTGGTTGACTACATTCAGTCAGGTGTAGATCAAGGCGCGACACTGGTTGTTGATGGGCGTAACTTTGATGCCGGTTCTCCTGGTTACTTCGTCGGTGGTACGCTATTTGACAACGTGACGGAAGACATGACCATCTATAAAGAAGAGATCTTTGGTCCCGTTCTTTCAGTAGTGCGAGCCGATGATTACCAGCATGCCGTTAATATGATTAACCAACATGAGTTTGGAAACGGGACAGCGATCTTTACTCGTGATGGCGATACGGCGAGAAACTTTACAGAACAGATTGAAATTGGCATGGTAGGTGTAAATGTTCCAATTCCAGTGCCAATGGCGTTCCATAGTTTTGGTGGCTGGAAGCGTTCAATCTTTGGACCACTCAACGTTCACGGCAATGATGGCGTACGTTTCTACACACGTATGAAGACTGTGACAGCACGTTGGCCTAGAGGTCAAAGGGATAGTGAATTTGTTATGCCAACCATGAAATAGGTGAACAATGAAGATAGGAATCATTACTTGTGGGCACGTAGCCCCACCGTTGTCAGACCTCTACGGTCAGTACTTCGATATGATTGCCGCTTCTCTCCATGAAGTGAACAATCAGTTTGAGTTTGTTGATTTTGATGCAACTCAGGGGGTGCTGCCGTGCCTTGACGAATGCCACGGTTTTATCATTACAGGTAGTGTTCACAATGCTTATGATGATGATGCTTGGATCCTTGGTCTCATGGAGTGGATTCAACGATGTGAGGCTGTTCGTCGACCATTGGTCGGTATCTGTTTTGGTCATCAGGTTATTGCTAGAGCACTCGGTGGCACCGTGATGAAGTCTGAAAAAGGCTGGGGACTGGGTAGTTACCCTGTCAATGTAAACGCGCAGAAGAAGTGGATGAACCTATCCATGGATAGCGTGCGTATGCTGGTCAGTCATCAGGACCAAGTGGTGATAGTTCCTAAAGGTGTTAAGGTCATCGCAGGTAATGATTTTTGTCCTAATTTTATGCTGGTGAAAGACAACCACATTTTTACTGTGCAAGGGCACCCTGAGTTTAGTAATGAGTTCACTGGCAAGCTGGTTGAAAAGCGTCGCGAAATCATTGGTACTAAAAAGGCTGATGAAGCTTTGCGTCAACTGGAACAACCACAAGATTCGGCACTGATTCTCCATTGGATTGATTCGTTCCTAACCATGGCGGAGCAAGCAGAGCGGACTCATAAGCTGCATAAAGTGCTATAAGTTTACGTCTTAGTCGTAACCTAAAAACCTATCAACTTTCGGAGTTGGTAGGTTTTTTTGTTTTACTGACACTTTGTAGGTATTGGTTGCTCCAAGAAGCTATTGGAACTGGTTGATTCTGAGCTGACTTATTGGGAATCTGCGCTCAGGCGCGGAGTGACACCTCAGTTCGATGAGATTCGTCGTTTTGGCAAGATGTGTACTAGCGTCAAAAGGGGGGGGAGCCGAAATGGGCTAATATAATTTACCTTCTCCCTTTAGAACTGCTCTGCTGTAAGCTAACTTTAAGGTTAGTAAGGGCAAGATAGGGAGCATTCACAATGCGACGACTGGTGTGCGTTATTTTCGCGTATCTTGTGTTCTTTAGTGTGAGTTTCGCTGAAGACGATCTACGTGAAATATCTTTCTATACCGAATCCTACCCGCCAGCAAATTTCATAAAAGACGGCCAGGTAACGGGTTATTCGATCGACATTCTTTTGGCCGCAAGTGAACTGGTTGGAGAGCCGATAGAACTTAGTCAGGTGACGTTACAACCTTGGGCGCGCTCTTATCGGACGGTTTTAACGAACAAAGACTCAATCCTTTTCTCAACCACGCGCTCTGAACATCGAGAGAATCTTTTTAAGTGGGTTGGGCCAATTCTTGATATCAAAGTTGTGGTGCTAGCGCGCAAAGATTCAAATATAAAGATTAATTCGCCGATGGATATGGCCAATTACCGAATTGGTGTCATTCGTGATGATATCGGAGAACAGAGCCTGCTTTCACTTGGTATTCCTCGCAACTCAATGCAAGAAGCCTCCTACGTCACTGTGTTGGCGGAACAGTTGATGAAAAAGCGAATCGATCTGTTTGTCTATGCTGAGCGAGCGGCGTATTGGTGGACAAGGCAAGCCAAAGTTGACCCAGATCTGTTTGAACCTGTTTATGTCGTGAGTGAAGGTGAAGTCTATTTCGCAATTAACCGAGACACAGACGACGCGATCGTCGAAAAATTGCAAAAAGGGCTCGACATGCTCAAGGAGAAGGACGCGGCTGGACGTAGTCAATATCAAGATATTGTTGATAAATACTAGCTACGAGAAATAGTAAAAAGGGCACCTGAATGATGCCCTTACCGCTTATACTTTTGCTTTCTTGACAAAATAGGGGTTATCAAACTTCTTCGCAGGGCCAATTTCAGAAACGACCAGCTTATTCCATAGCTGGACATCAAACTCACCTTTAGGGATTGAGGGATAAAGCGTTTCTACCTCTTCCATTGCAAAGCGAAGAAATTGCTTTTTCTTTATTTGATTGTACTTTCGTGCGACGCGGTTGTGTTTTGAAATCCACTCTTGCTTGAACGCGATGATACCAGGTTCTGCCTGCTCTAAAGGAACACGAGACAGATAAACTCGTTTGTAGGACACCTTTCTATCCAGCATGGTACGCATCGCCGTTTGAATATATTTCCCGTGATGCGTCACTGAAATATCATTATTGTCGAATAATTGAACGCTCCAGCCCGTTGGGAAAAAATCAGGTTTACGGTACTGCTTGTTCCGCACTTCGATTGCTTGGTGCATGACAATATCTGACGTGCCATTAAAGGTTTGTTGCCATTTTCCAATGCGGATCTGCACTGCTGTGGGCAATCGATAAATATTGGTAAATTTATCCTGTTCCATACTTTTATACACTAATTAGCGTCGATGATACAAAAAACAAGTAAAGTGAGGGGCGAGAGAGCCGCCTTGGGTTCAGCGCCGTAGGTTAACCGCCTTAGTGTAGTGAAAAGCGTGCTTTCCTGCTAGTGGCCTAGGTCAATATTTGGTTAGAGTGTGACGGCTTAGGCTAGCGTTGATAGCAACAAATGTTGCTTGCTAATTTTGTTTGCGGGCATGAATAACAAAAGCCCTTACCAACGGATAAGGGCTTAAGTGATGTTTAATCGTAGATAGTCGGGATTGGTTGGCGCTTATGCTGAGTTACCGTGTAGATATGAATTAGACGCTCAGTCACCTCTGGAGAGACAGGCTTTCCTTCGAGGAAATCATCGATTTGATCGTAAGTTAGGTTTAAAGCATCTTCGTCAGCTTTTTGAGGCGCAAGTTCTTCCAAGTCTGCCGTTGGAACTTTTTTCACTAGAAGTTCAGGGGCACCCAGTGTCTCAGCGACTTCTCGAACTTGACGCTTGCTTAGGCCGAATAGCGGAGCCATATCGCACGCGCCATCGCCAAACTTAGTGTAGAAACCGGTGATGTTTTCTGCTGAGTGATCCGTGCCGATCACCAAGCCACCGACGTAACCTGCGATTTCGTATTGTGCCACCATGCGAGCGCGAGCCTTGACATTCCCTTTGACAAAGTCAATTTTTGCTTTGTCTTGCGGTAGAAGCCCAGTGCCTTCAAGTGCGGTGTGGCTTGCAGCGTGTAATCCGTCAACACCTGATTTGATATTGACCGAAACAGAATGTGTCGGTTGGATAAACTGGAGAGCTAACTGAGCTTCGTCTTCATCTTTTTGCTCGCCGTAAGGTAAGCGAACGGCGATAAACTGATAGCCACCGTTGGATTCTTCGTTAAGCTGGTCAACAGCGATCTGAGCTAGACGACCGCAAGTCGTGGAGTCTACGCCACCACTAATGCCAAGAACGAGGGATTTACAACCCGCTTCTTGGAGCTTTTTTTTGATAAAGTCGACGCGGCGGTTGATTTCAAAGTGAGGGTCGATTGACGGCAGAACGCGCATTTCATCGCGAATCAACTGTTCCATTATGTTTCCTTCCTGCAAGCAATGTAGTTTAAAATTTTGTGGTAATCCTGATAGCCTTAACAGGTCTATCTCAGCAAGACTTATCTCAACTGAAGTGGACGTGTTAAAGTCACCTTGCTATATCATACCTCAATCAAAGAATTAGAAAACTGTGATCACAGTTTTCGCCACAGAGTGAAGAACAAAATGAGCAAAATTGCAGTATTTGGAAGTGCTTTTAATCCGCCTAGTTTAGGGCACAAAAGTGTTATTGAGTCATTAGGCCACTTTGACAAGGTTTTGCTGTTGCCAAGTATTGCTCATGCTTGGGGAAAACAGATGCTGGATTATTCAGTCAGATGTGAGCTGGTGGGTTTATTTATAGAGGATTTGTCGGTCTCTAACGTTGAGTGTTCGACAATCGAAGAAACATTATATAAACCGGATGCCAGCGTTACGACCTTCGCTGTACTTGAAGCGCTACAAGCTCAGTATCCGGACAGTCAACTGACCTTTGTTATGGGGCCTGATAACCTGTTCAACTTCGCCAAATTCTATAATGCGCAAGAGATAGTAACTCGTTGGTCGTTACTGAGTTGCCCAGAAACCGTCCAAGTAAGAAGTACAGATATTCGTCAGGCTCTGAGTGAAAAACGGGATATTTCTAACCTGACGACTGAAAAAGTGTGTCGCAGATTAGCCGAAATGGAGTATTATTAAACGGGCTGGTGTGCGATATATAAGAGGTGTGAATGTCAAAGCTCGGACTTATAGCGTTGACGTTATTTTCGTCATCTGCATTGGCTGGATGCGAGATCTACTCCTCGACTCAATCAGTCATGTTTGGCAAAACACAGGGGCTTTGTGTTTCCTTAATCCAAGGTATTGAATATACGACAAAATCGCTTGATTCATTCAATGATCTAACCACCAGTGATAACCAAGATTACAGTGAATATTGGGCGGATTGGAGTATGAGTGAAGAGGTTAACCCGATCTTGAGCCGCAGTTTGGCCTCTAACTATGTCGGTATCGGAGTATGGGTACCCAGTGAACTCGAGCAACAGTTAGAGTCTATGAGTGCCGAAGAGTGGCTAAAAAGTCACGGATTGTTACTGAGCTTGGGATTTGGTGACATGAATTCAGGTAAACCAAGAATGAGGCTCGATTATCGCTGGCATGAAAAATACGATGGCGATGTCGTTATGCAAGTCGAGTTACCCTTCTAACACCGACAACACTTCACCGCCAACATTACTAGCCGTTTGACACTTGCTGCTGTTCGCTACGTTCAAAGTTTTTGCTAACCAGTACCTCTGGTGTTTCAGGACGCGAAAAATAGTATCCTTGAATGAGCGGACACCCCATCGCCGTCAACTTGTCCAACGCTTCTTGATCTTCTACCCCTTCAGCCACGAGCGATACGCCAAGCTGGTTAGCAAGCTGAACGATCAACCACACAACCCGTTCCGCAGTCTCGTTAGTTAGCATGTTCTTGATGAAGGTCGCGTCAATTTTGATGCAGTCGATAGGATAACTGTGAATATAGTTAAGGCTCGAATAGCCAGTGCCGAAATCATCTAACGCGACCTTAAACCCGAGTACACGCAGCTTATTGAGGATCTCTTTCACTTCTTCCGTCTGTGAGAGCAGCACGGTTTCAGTTAGCTCAATCGTAAAATCTTGTGGCGCAAAGTCATACTTACGAATGGTTGTAAGTATGTGCTGAAGATAACGAGTCGAGTTGTTGAGCTCATGCGCTGAACAGTTAATCCCCAACTTGACGTTATGGCCTAATCCCTGTTCCAGCTTTTGTTTTGCTTGGCATGCCAGTTCGACTATTCGCTCACCAAGTTCCACAATTAATCCTGACTGTTCGGCTGCTTCAATAAATTCGATCGGATATATTGGACCGAGTGTTTTACTTTGCCAACGAGCCAGAATTTCAAAGTAGTCCCACTGGCTACTGCGCAAATCGACTATCGGTTGAGCAACAACATAGATCTCGCTCTGGTTGAGGCATTTTATCTCCAGTTCTTGACGAAGGGCGTCGATCACTAAAGCGCGGCGATAATATTGAGCGCTCAAATGAGTATCGTAGCATTGAATATGGGTATGACGAGATTGTTTACAGTCTTTCAGAGCCAAGCTTGCATTAAGGATTATCTGATCTGAGCTAATGTTGTGCCCGTTGTTTCTTGCCAGACCGATACTGACACTGAACTTGATGTTGTGCGCTGGATCTTTGTAGCCTTTCTCTAAATTTTTAATCAGAGCGTAACACAGTTCGAAAGGATCACCGGACAGCGTGATAAAAGCAAATTCATCACCGGAAATACGAAATGCGAGTTGCTTGTCTTTGATGGTTTCTTTGATGGTATTGGCAACAAATTTAATTATCTGATCACCAATATAGTTACCATACAAGTCATTGATTGATTTGAAATTATCAATATCAATATAGGCTAGAGTAAAAGGTTCATTTTGCAGTTCATTTAGTCGTTCTAGTTTATCCGACAGAAAGCTGCGGTTGAGAAGCCCAGTAAGATTGTCATGGGACACTTCGTAGCTCAGTTGCTCGACCAGTGTATCTGAACGAGCTGACAGCCATTTCGACCTCAAGCTATGAGCGATAAGGTTGCCAAACAGCTTATGGTAATAAATGAGTTCATCACACTGGTTGCTATCTAGCGCGGTTGTGTAGGTGGACAGCAAAACACCCAGCACTTCACCGTTATGTGTCTTGAGCGGTACGGCAATGTAAGCCTCTATGCCGTGTTCAATAATGTACTGCTCTTGAGGATTTGCTTCATGGGCGTTGCTTGCACATACGATGGAATCCTGCTCGGTTTTGGTGATTAAGGTACAGGTCGCTCGTGTCAGAGGTGAGGTGTAGTTCTCACGTAGTAACCGCTGATCACTTGAAGAAGCGAGCAAAGTGGGCTTTGAGGTAAATGGGTCTAGCTCGATCACACATGTACACAATGATGATGAGATACGACTCAGCTCAGACGTGGTTTTGTTGAGCAGATCTATCCCATCTAAACGTAACGTGGCATTGAGAGTCTCAACGCTCAGCGGAGCATGTTGATATATTGTCCTAACCATAACGTAGTAACTCACTCTTATTGTGAACTTTGTCACTTATTTATTGATCGGGGTTACAAACTAAATATGGTATGAGATGCATACTATTGCAAATGAATAATCCAAATGACGTGCGTTTGGAGCTAACTTATTGACCTTTAGATAATCTTTCTTTCAAATAATCGAGAAACAGCTTAGTTCTTGTGTGCTGATAGTCCAGTTTCGGATAGTAAGCATAGACAGTTGCCTCATCAGCAGTGATGTCTGGAAGAATCCGCTTTAGCGTTCCCAGTCGTAGTTCTTCTTTAATCATCACATCATTACTAAGTAGTACACCCATGCTGTTTTTGGCCGCGTAATATAGCGCTTCAGGGTTAGTGGTCGCAAAATTACCTTTGAGTTGCAGCTTCTTGCCATTGGCCAAGGTGATCTCTCTATGTGGGCGTTCACCCCAAATGAGCATATTGTGATGAGTGAGATCTTGAGCTAATTTGGGTTCACCATGTTTCTTAATGTAGTCAGGAGCTGCATAAAATCCCGCTCTATGCTCAAAGAGTGCGGTGGCTTTAAAACTCAGTGAGTTGAGTTGCTCTATCTCACGGCTGATAAACAGATCCAAGCTTAGTTCGGGCAACTGACCTGGGGTCGTCGTGGTCAATTGAATGCGAATATCGGGATACATCTGTAAGAAGTCATCCAGATATTGAACGAGAAACTTGGATCCGACAGCTAGCGTTGCTCCGATCCTTAGCAAACCTGCTGGTGTTTGCGAGACTGAGCGGGTTTCGTCAACAATCGACTGCCAGCCATCAAGTTGCACTTTAGCTCGTTCATAAAACAGAGCTCCGGCTTCGGTTTGTGTGACTGAGCGAGTGGTTCGTTTCAGAAGCTGAACACCGATTCGTTCTTCGAGCCAGTGGATGCGTTTACTAATCGCAGAACTGGTGGTGTTGAGCTTTCTTGCAGCGCCATTAAAACTACCTTCATCAACGACACGAATATAACTCTGAACGCTTTGAATCCAATCCATAATTCTCTCTAATTATTTCCACCTTGGAACCAATCACTTTCCAATTCGCTATATTATCATTTGATAGTGGCCAATTTAAACTGATTTGAACCCACCCAATTCAGGAAATGCCATGAAAAAAACACCAATCTTGCTTGCAATGATGATTATCGCTACCGGCCAAGTTGGGGTGAGTATTTACCTGCCCGCTCTTCCTTCAATTAGCCAGTCGCTTAATGCCACCCAAGCCGATGTTCAACTCTTAGTGACACTTTTCCTACTCGGTTTTGGGTCTTCTCAACTGTTTTACGGACCACTGTCGGATGCCATTGGGCGACGACCTGTTTTTATCATGGGTCAAGGCGTATATCTGGTTGGTACTGCGATATGTCTGACTTTCTCTCATCATCTCCATTTGCTCATATTGGGAAGGTTGTTGCAAGGTTTAGGTGCCGGAAGTGCATCTGTGTTAGGTCGGAGTGTATTAAGAGATAGCTACGAAGGTGCACAGCTTACCAAAGCGTTGTCCTATATTTCCATTACCGCTTCTATTATGCCTATTGTTGCGCCAGTCTTGGGTGGTTGGATCGCATTCTACCTAGGTTGGGAATCTGTGTTTGTCTTTGTTCTACTGTACCTTATCGCTATCTTCACGCTTGGTTATTTTGTGCTACCGGAAACCATGACCTATGGCAAAACGAGATTTAACTTTGTTTCTGTAGCGGCAAACTATGCGCGTTTGATTACCAATAGACAAGTGCTGACGAGCGCGAGTTACAACTGGATCAGTTATCTTGCCAGCTTAGTCTCCTTATCGGTGATGCCATTTATTTTGCAGCATCAACTTGGCTTAACCGCTGGTGAGTATGGCTCAGTAATGATATTGCCATCTGCTGGACTGATGATGGGTAGTATTGGCTTAAATATTCTTAATAGATACCTATCTACGGGGCAATTGCTAACACTCGCAATATCGGTGATGACAATCGCTGGTATCTGGTTGTTAATTTCGCAAGCGACACTGTTTAACCTCATTGGAGCGTTTACCTTGCTGACAATTGCACAAGGGATTTCATTTCCGCTGTCGATTAGCATGTTATTAGCGCCGCACAAACGTCAAGCAGGGGCTGTGTCTGCGTTATCTGGTTCGATCCAGATGTGCATGGCGGGATTGTTTGGTGGTTTTCTGGTGGAGCACTGGGTACAGAGCCAAACCTCTATGGGGGTGTTCTATTTACTCTCTGCGGTGGCAATGGGAGCGGTGTTGATCGCGTCGAGAAAAGTGCCTTTAGTTCAGCAAGAGTTTGCTTGATAGATACTTGGGTATACAATGCCGGCAAACTCCTATCCAGAGAAGATGATCATGGAACACAAAGAATTTGAAGTATTGGTAAAAGCACTGTGCGAAAAAGAGACGCTACCGCAAGCATTAGAAATGCTAAAAGCTTGTGACGATAGTGAAGTCGCAGAAGCTGCGGAATCATTGACAGGTCAGTTTGCTCTAGCTGAGGTGGAAGGTGCTAAGCGAATTTACCATGTAACAGTGCAAACCAACGAGCAGGGTGAAGAACAAGAGTTTGTTGAGCACGTGATGGATGAAGGTGATGATGTTATCCGTTTTGTGGCGTGGTTCTTTGACATTATGTTTGATGTGAAACGTAAAGACACGTACCTAATGGCGGGTAAAACATACCAACAGCCAAAGCGTTCTTAACTAAGACTTTAATGTGATCTAGATCTTGTTTTTATTTTATTTGTGATTAAAATTACGCTCCTTATTACTGAGGAGAGACTCATGAATCACGAATTAGGCAACGCATATCTAGGTCAGATGATCGCAAAGCAAGCCATGCACGATGCACTTTATGGCAAGCCTAAAGCGAAGAAAACGTCATTCATCAAACGCATGATGAAAAAGATGGCCAAATAATCGCTGGCGTGAAATGGATTTTACAGTGGGTGAGGGAAGCGAGAGTTTTCTTCTCACTGACTAACACAAAGCCCTACCTTACTAGGTAGGGCTTTGTTGTAGATAACGAATATTATAAGGCGATGACGTTGTCAGGTACAGTATGGAGCCCTTTTTCTTCTAACCACGCTCCTAAGTTGTCTGAGCCACCGATGTAGTTGCCGTCAAGCCAGATTTGAGGTACGGTAACC
Source organism: Vibrio sp. TRT 2004 (assembly GCF_050113735.1). Taxonomy (NCBI): domain Bacteria; kingdom Pseudomonadati; phylum Pseudomonadota; class Gammaproteobacteria; order Vibrionales; family Vibrionaceae; genus Vibrio; species Vibrio sp. TRT 2004. The sequence goes on from NZ_JBNJOH010000001.1 coordinate 158,627, forward strand.
GGCGTTTTTTCGCCGATAATCGCTTTGACTTCGGGGATCATTCGGTAGAGTGCTGCGCTGTCTTTTACCACGTCGAAATAGTGGTAATCGATGCCTGCATCCTCAAGCATTTTCTTAGCTTTCACACAGTAAGGACAGGTCGCCTTGCCATAAACGATATTGCCTTTAAGGGTATCGCGCTTAGTCCATTCCTGAATCACGGATTGAATCAAAACACCTCGATTCAGAGCTTCGCCTTGGCTGACCACCTTACCTTCCACCATTAAAATGGGTGCGTGCCATGCCCCAACTTTGAGCGGTTCCCACCAGTGCGATAACCAATCTTTAATCTCAAGTGTTACTGGTACACCTGCCAACTCATTCTCAAACGTGTCGGTAAGAATATCTTTCGTTAAGGTGCATTCACCACAGGGGATGTTGACCTTAAATGGCCCCCAGCTACCCGCCCAGCGATAGAGTGTCAATTTGATTGGTTCTGTCATAAAGGTGTCTCTCATTAATGCCTATGACTGATAAGAACGGCCAAGTTCGACATTTCTTTCAGCGAGCTGATTTTTTGGTTTCCCAACGAGTAATAAACGCGACCGATGCAATGATAATGGTTGCACCAAGCCAAAGTCGGCCCGGTGGCACCCAACTGAACACTAGCCATCCCGCCAAGACGTTGAGCGGCAACTTAGCATGATCAAACGGCTGAACAAACGAGGCATCGGCAACCGAATACGCTTTAACAATAGCCCATTGAGCAAGAGCAGTCATTGCACCTGCGGCGATTAAAACCAGCCAGATCGTGCCACCAACGGGCGTTTGCCAGTCTGGAAGCGCGAGCAAAATGTTGAATGGAGTAATCAGGACTAGTAAGTAGACCACCATAGTAGAAGGTGAGTCGTCAGAAGAGAGCTTTTTCACCATTAGTGAATAGCACGCCCAGAAGAAGGCGGCACCAACAGGCAGCAGTGTTGCCCAACTGAAATCATCGGCCCAAGGCTCCAGAATGATCATGGCACCAACAAAGCCAGTTAACGTCGCTCCCCATCGAGCAACGCCAACCTTTTCTTTCAAAAATAAGCCTGAACCAACGGTTGCAAAAAGAGGTGAGGTCATCAACAGTGCGATGCCTTGCCAAATAGGGACAGGATAGGCTAATGCCCACAGCCATAGCTGGATACCAATCACCGACAAAAACACACGGAAGATATGCATCCCAAGATTCTGGGTTCGCAGCGACTGACGAATGCCTAGCGTTTTAAGATAAGGGAGAATAACGACCAAAGCGATGGCGTATTGAATCAACGCAACGGTGGTAGAAGAGAGACCAAAATTAATACTGGCAATCTGAGCTAAGCTGTTGACGATAGCAAACGCTAGGCCTGCTGTTAGCATCCAGCTTGCCCCTTGAATAGGGTGGTGGTTGTGGGTGGTCATGATATAACTATCTGAAAAATTGATAGGCTGAATCATACGACTTTCTAAGCGTAAGATCATCTGCGGAATGCGTATGATGGTGCAAGTTCATCGATGTTTCAGCCCGTTTTGATGTCGTTACGATTTCTTGTTTAGCGTATAGACGGAAAAGACCACCAGCACCAGACCAATCGCATGCCAAGGGGTAAAGAGTTCATCGAGAACGACAACCGCGAGGCCTGCGGTAACCGCAGGGCCAATGTTGCTGGTCAGGCTTAAGCTTGTTGGCGTTAAACGTGCCATGGCCGCGGCAATCAAATAAGACGGTAGCACGGTACAGAATATACCGAGAATAATACCTGTCGTGATGAGCTCTTGAGACCATTGGGTCACTTCGCTACCACTCAACAGCAGATGGAGAATAATGGCAAGCCCTGCGCAACCCATACCGATACTGGTAAAGAGAGAGCTTCCTAGCTGAGTAATAAGAGGCTTACTCCATACTAGGTAGAAGGCGAATACCAGTGCCGAACTAATCGCAAGCGCGCTCCCCAGTACGACGGAATGACCCACCGTACTGAAATCATGGACAACAATAACACTGATCCCTGCGTAGCCAGTTACAGCAGAAAGAACAACATTACGATGTGGCTTCTGCCCATATAGACACCAGCTAATTAGAACGACAAAAGTAGGGAAAAGAAAGATAAGCAATCGTTCTAATTGCGCAGAAATAAATTCAAGTGACGAGATATCTAGAAAGCTCGCTAGGTAGTAGCCCATCACGCCAATTAACGCGGCTTTGGCTCCGTGTTGTTTTACTTTTATCCGATTTCCAGCACTGCGACATAAGAGCACCAGCGTAACCAGATAGAGAGGCAGAGAGCTGAATGCACGGAGCGACATAATTGACGTCGCATCGCCGCCATATTGGTAGGCAATTTTGATCAGGATGGGTTTGATAGAAAATAGTATACATCCGGCGAGCGCCAACAGAATTCCGCTCTGAGATAGAGAGTCGGGGACGGTAGTTTGCGTTTGTTCAGTCATGTTGCTCGTATCCTTGCTGAGTGATTTTAGGGCTACGAGAAAGTGGAGCTCTGGCTACGTTTCTCGCAGCCAGACATAGTGATACCTACCGGCTACTGGCATTAGGGAGAAGAAGCCAAAGGTAAGTAAACACGAATTTCATAATCGATCCTTAGTGGTGATTATTTAGACTATCTAGGTTGATTACAGAATGCAAACCTTTATCAAGGAGTCACGGCCCGTTGCTCTAACTGATTGAGTACTTTATGGAACATCATCCATGCACAGATGCCAGCGAGAATATTGCCACCAAAGGCTCCCCAGAAAAGCCCTTCGATCCCTCCGAGTTGCGCTCCGAGCCACAAACACGGTAGGAAAAAGGCAAATAACCTAAGCGCAGAAATCGTCAACGCGGTGTAAGAACGACCAAGTGCGTTGGAGATGGATACCATCAGCATACAGATCCCTAAAGGACCAAGACTAAAGGGAACGATCATTAGGTGGTAATTAAGAATGCTCTCTACTGCGGAGTCGCTGGTCATTAGTTGTGCTAAAAACAGCGATGCGAATAGCGTGATGACAGCGATAAGCAGTTGGAAACTGATAACAAACTTAGATGCAATAGCAACCAGTTTGCGAATGTCGGCGAGATTGTTGGCTCCCAGCAACTTGCCGACCATAGGGGGCATAGACATGGTGAGAGCCAAGACCGAAACGATGGCAAAGAACTCAAAGCGTGAACCTAACGCCCAAGCGGCGACCGCTGCTGTACCATAGCTTGCAAGTAGCTTGGTTGCGAGCATCGATGAGAGAGGTGGAAGCAGTTGACTGATCATCGCAGGCCCCATGATGTGGCCGATTGAGCGAACACTTTTAGCAACATCGAGATCTCTCCAGTCGAAGCTCAGCCACTGTTTAGCGGCAACTTTTGGTGCGACGACCACTAGACCGATACCAAATGCCACAATGGTTGCGATAGCCGCACCATCAATACCGAGATCTAACGTAAAGATGAAAATTGGATCTAGGATCAGGTTGAGCAAACTGGTGACCATCATCATGGTGCCTGGGAGCATGGTGTTTCCGTTGGCTCGGCAAAGACTGTAGAAGAAGTAGAGTACTGCACCCGTCCAAGAGCTTACCAACCAGTAGATCCAATAGCTATCAATGATAGGTAATACACTTTCAGGGGCACTGAGTAACGCTAAAATGGGCTCTCGGAGTAGATAGATCAGCACTGAAAACACGGCGACACCAACACTACCGATGACGATGACTAATCCACCAAGTTGTTTGGCGTATTTTGGCTGGCTAGCGCCAATTGCTTTGGCGATAACGGCAGTGGTTGCGATACCTAGACCAACTTGAATACCAATAATGACCATTTGCAGTGGAAGTGTGAAACCTTGTGCCGCCAGTGGCAGAATACCGAGCTGACCGATGAACGCACTGTCTACTAGCTGAAAGCTCATAATCGACAGCACACCGAACAGCATTGGCCACGTCATTTTAAATAGCTGTTGCCCAAGAGAAGGGGATGAATCAAGAGTTTTTGCAGTCATAGCCAAGCCATTGTGTTAGGTTTTTATAACGAATCTATAGATAAACCGAGGCGATAGACCTCGGTTTGATTTGTTGTTTTTAATACATCGTTACTTACCAGACAAAATTCAAGGGTAAGTGTGATTTATTTCACTTTGTTGCTATCGTTCAATTGCGTGTTGTTTCGTTTGATTGAGACAAGACAGACTCGAGTTCGTCAAGATGCTCTACGATCAGTGAAGCGTGTGCGCCAAATGGAGATGTTTTGCCGTGAGTGACAAGACACGAAGGCATATCAGCATTGTAGGCCGCCTGAAGATCGTAGAGATAATCACCCACATAGAGAATTTCATGGCGTTCAAGTTGCCATTCATCGGCTAAAGCGATCAGTGACTCTGGGTTCGGTTTGGGCGGAAAGTGTTCGCGAGTGATCAGCCGAGAGATATTGAGCTGGTTATGCTTGATTTTGATTTGAGCGGCCTGAGCACAATTTCGAGTAATAATAGCGGTATAAAGTTGATTGCTGTGAATGAATTCGATGAGGGACTGACTGCCAGGCATTAGCTGTGATTGCTGCGCGTCTTCAAGCTCATGTTGCAGGATGAGTGCGTGCGCATTGGCGTAAGCGTTGGCACATTCAAGTTGATCAACATAAGAGAGCAAGTCGGTATCTGAAGGACAACCAATTTGCTCTCTTAACCAGAAGAAATCCATGTCTGAGCTTACCAAGGTATTATCTAAATCAAACACAATGGCTTTGATATGCCGAATGTTCAATGGTTTGCATGACATGGAACCTACCTTATTTACGCGAACTCTTTCTCTAAGTAAGCAACGATATCTGATGATTCATACATCCATTGTACGTCACCGTCTTTTTCAATTCTTAGGCAAGGAACTTTCACTTTTCCACCCCCTGCTTCTAATTCTGCGCGGTGTGTTTGATCATTCTTTGCATCACGTAATTCAAACTTAACGGATTGACGCTTCATCGCTCGACGTACTTTGACACAAAACGGACACGCTTCGAATTGGTAGAGAGCCAATGATTGAGCTTTCTGATCGACCGCTTGCTGTTGTTCAGCATCACGCTTTATGCCTTTTGGTGAAAAAACAAAGTTGAGCAGCAGGATCACACGTCCTAAAAACCAGCGGATAAACTTCATAACAATCCTATTTGATGAACATTATATTATTGGCAGATGACTTTTTCGTTGCGTATTGTAACTGAGATGTAATCAATGTTGAATCTTAAACTCAGCCAATATTCACCTGATGTTTTTTGGTGACTTCGATACCTAGCCGTTTGGCAAGACGCGTTAAGTTGGCACGATCTGTCTTCAACTGACGTGCGGTTTTTGCCCAATTAAAATCAGCTTGAGTCAAGGCTGTGATAATCATGTGACGCTGATATTCTTCCGTTGACTCTCTTAGACCACGTGATAGCTCGAACTCTGGTGCCAGATGAGCCTGATTGATCGGAGTAAAGGCATTGCTCTCTTGCGTCGATTGCAGTTGGCCTATGTCTTCAACTGAAACGGTAATCAGTTTACCTCCTTGACCGCGAGCTCTCGCTTTTAGTGCGGCTCGGTTAATGACATGCTCCAATTCGCGAACATTACCCGGCCAGTTGTAGCGAGACAATAGGAGTTGAGCATCTTTGCCCAACTTAATCTGCACAATCCCCAGTTTGCGTCTAGCCTGCTCAAGGAAGTAACCAGCGAGCAGTACGATATCACCGTTGCGTTCACGAAGGGCGGGAACCGTGATTGGGTAGACACTGAGTCGATGATAGAGATCAGAACGGAAGTGGCCTGCAGAGACTTCTTCTTTTAGATCTCGGTTGGTCGCGGCGAGCACACGCACATCAATGTTCTCGACGTTGTCTTGTCCTACGGGCTGAATCTCATTATTTTGCAGAGCTCGAAGGATCTTGCTTTGCGCTGCAAGAGGAAGCTCACCAATCTCATCGAGAAATAGGGTGCCACCATCCGCTAACGCAAATTTTCCCAAACGTGATTTATCTGCGCCGGTAAAGGCGCCTTTCACGTGACCGAAGAGTTCGCTCTCGACAAGATTCTCAGGAATCGCAGCGCAGTTGACATAAACAAGAGGTTGTTTTCTGCGTGGTGACAAGTGGTGCAAACTGCGTGCAACCAGCTCTTTACCGACCCCCGTTTCCCCGTGGATCAGAATATTAAAGTTGGAAGGGGCCACCACCTCAATATCAGCCTTGAGGGCTTGCATTGCCTGACTGTCACCAATGATTTCTCCACCATCACGTTCCCATGCTTCTTCGTTCAGTTCCTCAAATCTTTGTTGAGTCTGTTTCGCTTGTTGTTCTAGTTGGCTAACGGTGAGAGCGACCTTGAGTGTTGAAGCCGCGATAGCCGAGAGGGCATCGAGACTGCGTTTAGGAAACTGCTCGAAGACCCCTGGCTTTAGGCTATCAAGTGTAAGCACACCGAGGAGCTTGTCTGCATAGATAAGTGGTAGCCCCATACATGAGTGCATGGGCAGATCCCCATCATAGTCGAGTAGCAAATTATCAAAGGGATCGGGAAGATCGCTATTCGCATCAAACCTAACTGCGGTTTTCGACTCACAAATCAGGGCAAAACGAGGATGTTCGTCTATCTTAAAACGACGCCCTAGCGTGTCACGGGTCAACCCTTGCATCGCCAACGGGATAAGAGTATCTCCTTGTAATGAGAGCAGGGCGACACAGTCGCATTGGATGGCTTTACGAATAGCGTCGAGTAGATTATTGAATCGATCTTGGTCGTTATCACCGCGAGCGAGACCAATGGTCATGTCGATAAGGGTAGAAACAGAGATATCTTGCATAATAGCTAAAGGTAGAAACAGTTGAGCATCACATGATGTTGAATTAACCATATTGGTCGAGTTATTACAATATCTATGTGTCAAATTGACATTTTACAGGTGTGTTTATTTGACATGATATTGGTAATTAAAACGCGCTAAACCAAGTGTTTAGATACATTTTTGAAGTTGGCATTCTTCCTGCTATATCTGCTACGAATAAAATTAAAATAATGAGGAGAAAACTCGAATGCTCAACAATCAGCACATTGAAGTCGTAAAGAGTACAATTCCACTACTCGAATCAGCAGGTCCTGCATTGACCCAACATTTCTATCAAAGAATGTTTACTCACAACCCAGAACTGAAAGACATCTTCAATATGACCCACCAAAAAACCGGTCGTCAGGGCGTCGCCCTATTTGAAGCTGTGGCGGCGTACGCAAAGAATATTGATAATCTGCAAGTACTGACTTCTGCTGTCGAGCGCATTGCTCACAAACACACTAGTTTTAACATTCAAGCTGAACACTACCAGATTGTTGGCCATCACTTAATCGAAACACTACGTGAACTGGCCAGTGATGCCTTTACCCCTGAAGTTGAAGAAGCATGGACAGCGGCGTACCTGTTTTTGGCTCAGGTCTTTATCGATCGTGAAGGCGAACTATATCTGCAACGCAAGCAGGCCGTTGGTGGTTGGGCTAACTCACGCAACTTCGTGGTTAAATCTAAGCAGCCGGAATCACAGTTTGTGACTAGTTTTGTTTTAGTACCGCAGGATGGTGGGGATGTTCTAACCTACCAACCAGGTCAATATGTGGGTATTGAATTAAAGCCTACAGAGGGCGAATACAACGAGATTCGCCAGTATTCACTGTCGCAAAAGCCGAACGGCGTAGACTACCGTATTTCTGTTAAAAGAGAAGTGGGTGAGCATAAAGGTTTGGTATCAAACTACCTACATGATGAAGTACATGAAGGGGATGTGGTTCGCCTTTACCCACCAGCAGGTGATTTCTTCTACCAAGAGAAACAGCAACCAGTGGTGCTGATTTCCGCGGGTGTTGGTGCAACACCAATTCAGTCGATGGTGCAGACATTAGCTGCGCAGAATAAGCAAGATGTCAGCGTGCTCTATGCGTGTAACACTGCACAGCAGCATACTTTCAAGGCGGATACGGAACGAGCTGTGAAAGATAACAACTGGAAGTCATTCACTTGGTATCTTGAAGAGGCCAATGCCGAGTTTCAAGGGGAGCTCAACGTAAGCCTGATTGCCGATCAACTACCTTTAGACAGTGCCGATTTTTATCTTTGTGGCCCTATCGGTTTTATGGAATCGGTAGTGCGTCAACTAGAGTCTCTTGGTGTAGACCGAGACCGAATCCACTATGAGGTATTTGGCCCTCATACTTACCTATAAAAAAATGGCCCTCGGTGAGGGCCATTTTTTATGAAGTCGAGTTGCCGAAGATGCGACGCAGCCAATCTATCAGGCCTGATTTCGCTTGAGTATTCTCAGCGGCGCGTTGCTTGCCGTGGTAGTAGCTTTCGAGAAACTGAGTGCGCAGATATTGAGGGTCTTGCTTGTTGAGCGTCGCGATCAAGTGAGCCGTATTGCCGGCATGATCATTGGCCAAACTGAAGTCCATCTTCAAATATCCTTGAAGATAGAGCCACAGATGGGTAACGAGAATAAGTTGCTTGATGCCTTGCTGCTCAAATTTATCGGCGTGCTCCTGTCCGAGATTTGATACCAATACATCCTGCATTGCCTGAATCGATGCAATTTGTGATTCGAGGGCTGAACTCTCTTCCATATGGGCTTTAGTGAGCACACCCAGCAGCCCATGTGTGGCGGGCTTATCTGGATTGCGTCTCCTTGCTTTAGCAAACAGTGACGCGTGGCGGCTGCAAAACTGCTCCCATGCTGAACAAGGTAGTGTGATTGCTGGGATAGAGTCGGCGTCAATGGCTTTAAGCGACAGCTCAAGTTCAGTCATTTGACTGCAAGCTCTTCAATGAGATTTCAAATGAGCCTTTGTCACAATCAACAAACAGGCTTTCACCAGTAATCATGACTGACAGATCCATACTGCGTTCAACAATTTCTGATAATGCTTCAATACCATCCCATTCAAACTGATAGATATTGGCGTTGTATTGATGTGCCTTGTTCTTGGTTTGTTCCCACCAAACATTAGATTTGCTGTTAAATGAAAACACATCAACGTTAGTGGCTAAGCGACACGCCTTTTTGATTCTGTCGAGCGAAGGCTCTCCAATATCAACCCAAAGCTGGATTTGGTCGTCTAAAGATTTGACCCACAGGTCTGGCTCTTCAGTGGTCGACAAGCCTTTGGTCAACGCTAAATCTGGCTGCCATTTAACACAGAAGGCCAGAATTCGCGCCATCATTCTCGGAACGGTTTCTGACGGATGCTGAGCAACGGTAAGTTGCGTCGAGTCATACAGGTCACGGTTGGTATCTGAAAGTGAAATACGGAATTTGTAGATAGTCGGTTTAAGAGCCATGTATTTTCAAGGGTTCCAAATGATTGAAGTGTACTATAGGTGTACCGTTGAGGCTTTTCTTATAGTAAAACGTTAATGGAATTCACTATACAGCAGTCCCCGAGAAAACGGGAGCATAACCGATTGTTTATTAATTCAATTACACAGGTGGAATTCGGGACTCATTCACATGGCGTGAGTGCAGATCTGTTTTATCCGTAGTCACTGTCTCCTTGGCGCATCTTATAAACTTTGCCTCTGCTTTCGAGTGGCACTGACCATCCACGTAAATAGTGCTCTCTAACAGATACAATCCACGTCGATGTTTTATGCATATCGCTTCAACTCGAAGCAATGTGTTGAGAGGAATGGGGTGTATAAAGCGCACATCAAGTTGTGCTGTCATAGCACAGACATGCTGAGAGAATAAGCAGTGAGTCATGGCGGTATCATGTAAAGCGCTAATGGCACCGCCTTGCATTACCCCTTGGTAGCCTTGAACAGCTTCTGTTGCTACAATTTCGCCCTGTACACCACCGTTTGGCATCGCGATAAAGTGAATCTTGGTATGGTGGTTGAAAAAAGGCTGGCAACATATAGCGCACTGTTGATGATTTTTGGGTTTGTGAATAGTCATAAAATACCGCAAAGTTAGAGAGCAACATTGAGCCCATAAAACGTAAAGGGGAACAAAGTGGCGAGGCCAAAAATAAAGCGAAACATATGTGGCAGAGCAAGTTACGAATGCTTTAAACCCAATGGGGTGCCGCTTTCTCAGCTCGAAAAAATCGAGTTATTTGAGGATGAACTCGAAGCGTTGCGTCTAGCTGATTTGGATGGTTTAAGCCAATTGGAAGCGGCAACGCTCATGAAGGTATCAAGACAAACTTTTGCCAATATTGTTAAGCGTGCACGTAGTAAAGTAGCGCAGAGCTTAGTGCATGGTCATGCGTTGATATTGGCTAGTGAACAGTAGCTCCTACTGAGTTCGGCTCTTCAATTTGGTATAATTTGCGCGAATGTTGAGCGCAGATTTCTACGCAGTTGCATTCTCTTTCTATCTCTATAGTGGCAAGACCGCCACAGCTCCCCTGTATCGGATGGCGTTTTAATACGACTCCCATCGCCATCATGCCAACCACAGTTATAAAAACAGCAAAGCTAATCAAATAGGTCATAGCTATTACTCCGCGTAAGTGGTGCATTTAAACACCTTAGCAAGATGGCTCATCGCCTTAGGTGACAACTTGCTGGCCCTCGCTTGTTTGTTCGCTGATATAGAGTGAGTAGGGCAATCTCCTGAGCAAGTTGCGTTGTGCTTTTTGACTGAAGGGCGCGCAAAATTAATGTCGGTAATGGGCTTCAACACGTTGGTATCAAACTGCTCAAGGTCGAATTGGCGCGGTGCAGCTAGCACAGTGACATGCATTTTAAATAGAGTGTTAAGCATATTGGCTCCAATAGAGCGAACGATGACAGCGTCGATATTGTTCTCCTGTACAATACTTTGCCAATATTTTTTACGCTCACAACACGCTGAAGAAGGGGGTAAGTCAAGCACGCGCTTGGTTTGTTCCTTACTATCCCAAAGCATGATCTGAGGGGCTTTTGAGAAGTGATTGTGAACAGACGCTCCGTGGTAGGGGATGGCGAATAACATAGTAAACTCCTTATCTTGTGACAGAGACACTATAGTATTGGTTTTTGGCATATGCCAATAACTAATAATGAGAAATTAAGATCCACTGAGTGGTGTTGTGAGGAAGAATTGTGTCTCTCAGGCAGGGTGAGATAGGAGGCGCGTTAGCAGAGTTTAGCGCTAGGGAAGATAAATGGTATGGACATATTTAGGGTATAAAAATAGCCAGCTTGAAGCTGGCTATCGAAAAACTGTGGTACTTAACAATTAAAGTACTTTGATGTTCTCAGCTTGAGGACCTTTTTGGCCTTGAGATACTACGAACTCAACTTTTTGGCCTTCTACTAGAGTACGGAAACCGTCGCCAGTGATTGCAGAGAAGTGTGCAAAAACGTCTGGACCGTTTTCTTGTTGAATGAAACCGAAACCTTTAGTTTCGTTGAACCATTTAACTGTACCAGTAACAGTGTTAGACATAATGTATATCCTTGATAAATCTTGTAAAAGCCATACGGCACCGATAGCGTGGAAAAGGAGATTGCTAATGCGTACGACGTTACGGTAGATATTCATACATCCAACGAAACGGCGAAAGTAAACAAGAACCGTTTTCTAGCTGGCATCCAGTCTAAAGAGAAGTGCAACTAAGTCAATAAAAATCAGGGGATTTGCACGCCATAAATAGGGGTTTTCATTGGAAAATTTGCGCTAGGTATAATTTCGAAAATAATACTGATTAGCGCATAAATAGTGTAACATTCGAAGGCTTGGTTGATTGTTCTACTTAACGATAAAAATGTGAGTAGAAACAGCGCAGAAACCAGCTGTATGTAAACTATCATTCAGAGGAATGGATTATGAAAAAGTTAAGTGACTCAAGCCATGAGTTCACGGATCTCGACACCGAATTAGAGGTCGGTCGAGGTCAGATAAAAGATAACGCCCTTAAAGCCGTTGTGACCAGTAAGCTGTTTCGAGCAAGAGTAGAAAAAGCGAAAAAAGGCAAAGGAAGTTTCAGAAGAAACATGAAACACAAGGGGAAAGAGCCCTATTCAAAAGCCGCTTAGTTAGCGACGTTTGAATGGGGCTTTTTGCTGAATCAATGGATGTTAGCGTTCAATTCTTGGCGAAGAAAGCAACCAGAATCCCCGTGAGCAAGGCGGCAATAAATTCTACGGCGATGGAGCGACGAGCTTTACACACCTGCTGTGTTAGCCAAACTACAAAACCCAAAAATACGGAGAACACTATCGCTTCCATGGTACTGCCCACTAGCATCAGATAGGCTGGGGGAATAGCCATATTGGCCAATGCGATTACCCATTTCGGGTATCCGACAGGCTCAGGAACTGGTTCGCTGCTGGGTTGATTGATGCGGATAATGGTATTAGCCAACAGACTGAGATTAATTGATGCAGGCTGGTGGCGTTTCATTACAACAGCATTGTTGTCTTCAGGAAACTGATAGTTAACGGTCGTCGGCGTCGCTTGAATCATCAGATCTACGCCGTGTTTACGTGCATAAAATTGAGTGTACTTTTCAAGTTTGTACGGTGCGCAACCGCTGCGATGAAGAGTGTCACCTATCTCTACAATTTTATCAATTCGGTACTGGGAAGGCATGGTGTGTGTGACCTAAAAATGGGTTGCGCAAAGGTATCAGACCCCAAGTTGTGATTCGAGCTGGAAAATTGGGAACAGTGGTTAAGCTCACACTTAAATTGGCCTTTATTTTTCTTTGTAATCTGTCTATTTGAGCAATCTTAAGTTTCGCCTAGCGAAAGGCCTGCTTTGTGGCTGGCATTTGCTGTGTTTAGTCACAATTTTTAAGGAATTTTATAGGTAAACAAATGTTACTGAATTGTGATGTTCATAAGTTGGCTTTTCTTAAATATGTGGTTAACCCTTTCTTTCTCTAAGGCTAATGAAATCGGTATTGTAACTAGATGTTAACATCTTTCTGTTGGTTGTTTTTTGAACAAGTTTTGCAACAAATTACTGCTTGATATTACCGAGCCAAACGATGAAAATATACGCAAAATGAGATTTCAAAAATGAAAGGAAGCTTTTTCGCAGTTTAAAAAGCGAGGCAAGACATGAAACTATTCATACTCTTTATGATTTCAATTACTGCAGGCGTAGCATCAGCAGATCACTTACATTCATTTTTGCTCGGCCTTTACATTTCGACCATGGCTGTGGGTAGCTGTTATTGGTTTGCGTTTAGAAGCAGCCGTTTTCCACAGTTAGCATTACTTCTTCTTATCTGTGGTCTGTTTTCAAAGATTGCAATCACAGTTGCAGGAGTGAGTTGGGGTATGTCACAAGAGCTTATTAGCTCACCATTTGTGTTTGCGCTTTCATACCTATTCTTCTCGATTGCAGCGACATACTTGTGGTTCTCTCACCGTGAACGCATGATGAACAAACAAGCCGCGATGAAGCTGGCTTAAGTTAAAGGTGAACAAATTGAAAACCAGCGGTTAATACTGCTGGTTTTTTTATTTCTCGCCAGGGTTGATTCGGCGTTAATTGCGAAAAACATAACTCAATAGTAACGATTGGTTTCAAAGCGGCTGAAACTGTTGGGCGGTTGTCTATACTGAACCCGACCATATTTAACTAAAGTGAGACGTCGCATATCATGACATTGCGTTTAATAAAATCGACAGCACTTCTTCCGACACTTCTTTTCTCATTCGGAGCGTATTCTGCCCCGACAATTATTCCCGATCCTCCTGCGCTTGGAGCGAAAGGCTATATTCTGATTGACTACAACACTGGTACCGTTCTAGTGGAAAAAAATGCCGATCAGAAGCTTAATCCTGCGAGCTTGACTAAATTGATGACGGCTTACGTTGCGGGACAAGAAGTAAAAAGCGGTAATATTTCTTTGAATGATCAGGTAAAAATCAGTGCTAAGGCATGGGCGAAAAATTTTCCTGACTCTTCGAAAATGTTTATCGAAGTGGGAACAAACGTTGAATTGATGGATCTTTATCGTGGCTTGATCGTTCAGTCGGGTAATGATGCTAGCGTCGCGATTGCGGAGCATGTGGCTGGTAGTGAAGACGCGTTTGTGAGCTTGATGAACAATTGGTCGCAAAAGTTAGGGCTAGATAACACCGCCTTTACCAATCCACATGGACTGGATAGCCAAGGGCTTTATTCTACGCCACGCGATATTGCACTTCTTAGCCAAGCGATCATTCGAGATCTACCCGATATCTATCCGTTATACAGTGAAACAGCCTTTACCTATAACGGCATTACGCAGTACAACCGAAATGGATTATTGAGAGATCGCAGCCTCAATGTTGACGGAATGAAAACCGGCTATACCAGTGGAGCTGGCTACAGTTTGGCAACGTCTGCCACCAACGGTGAAATGCGCCTAGTCTCTGTGGTTATGGGCTCTACCAGCACTAAAAGTCGAGAGTCAGAAAGTAAACAGTTACTCTCATATGGATTCCGTTTCTTCGATACAGTTTCACCGACCAAACTGAGTGACACATTAGCTGAAGCCAAGGTATGGATGGGACGTCAGGACTCTGTACCTGTTGGGGTATCTGAACAGGTAATGATTACCTTGCCTAAAGGAGATGCTAATAAGCTCAAGGCCGAAATCGAGTACAAAGGTGAGCTAGAAGCACCTATTCGAAAAGGCGACGCGGTAGGAGAGGTGATCTACAGTGTTGAAGGTACACAAGTGGCAAGCGCTACTCTAATCGCTCAACAAGATGTTGAAGAGGGTGGCCTGTTCAAGAAGTTGCTCGACTGGGTTAAACGATTGGTTCTAGGATGGTTCTAAAACCCTGAATTGAAAAGTAGCAAAGCGGATGCCATGGCATCCGCTTTTTTTACTGGTTAGTTTAGCTTGTCCCAAGCCGAAGGCCAGTGTGAGCCTACTGCTGGTTCATAGTGGTTTGCAGAAGGCGACCACTGAACACAGTAACCTGAATATGGGAACGGTTTGCACTGGTAAATGCCACCATCAACAGCAAGTACTTTTGTGCCAGCAGTGTAGTTCTCCATGCCTTGAGGGAAGACATAGTCATAATCATCGGATGGTGGTGGTGTTGCCTCTTCAATCAGGTGAAAATCAAGCGTATTCTGGTCAACGACACTGCCTTGCTGGTCTTTTATCACGACCACTAGCATATGATGTCCGGCTTCAGACTTTGACAGCGTTAGAGTCGTGTTGCTCAGTTCTCCGTCAGCCAGTGGCGCAGTGTAGGATGCCAGAGGTTCACGGTGATGATTGAACACAGTGAGCTCTGCATTAAGGTCGCCAGTTGCTTCAAGTGTTAGGTTGATTTGTGTTGCGGCATCACCAATTAGGTATTCATCTTCCAGCCCTATAACATCTAAGCGATAATCTGGCTCTGGTGCTTCAAGTTTATAGCCGATCTCAACGCTATTTAAGCCGGAACCTGCTTTGATGTATACAGGGTTTGTACCATAGACAGGAGTAAACTCACCTCGATCATTCAACTGACCAGCTCGAATTTGGCTTTGCTCTTGATTGATCTTAGACGCTAGCGCGTAAGACCAGTTATTTGCCTGACCTTGTTCAGCGGTTTCTATGACTAATTCAGTACTGTAAGAGACATTTTCACCGTTTTGATCAAATACGCGGGTGTAGACACTATCGCCAATATTTAGGTTAAGTCCTGGGTTGATTTGGCCTGACTGACTCCAGTCTGGAACTACGGGTGCGTCACCATCAAATTGAACGTCTATTACGTTGTAGAATGACGCAGCAGTATCGCCTACGTCCCAAACCGCTAAGATAACCTGGTATCCTTCACGTGTTGGTACGTTACATTGGTGGCTGACACGTTTTGGAGGCTGAGCCATGCCACCATCAACCACACAGAAAGGCGTTAAATCAAATGATTCACGGGCAAGTGGCTGATTTGGATTCCATCCTTGTTTAGTGATGTAGTACTTCCAATCTTTAGTCACATGATTTGCGGTAAATGTCCATTCAAAATTTTGAGTTCCAGAATGAATAGGACGTTTTACCCAGCGGTTAGCGGTCTGCTCATCTAAAGCCGCCGCTAGGGTAGTGGCTGCGCTGGCAATTTTGCCATCGCTTGGACCCGCTTCAGGGAAGCCATCTGGGCCTTCGACACTTTGCGGCTCATACTGAATGGCACCACAGTTGGTGTTCTTCTCATTGGTGTCACTGGTTGGGAATTTACACAGTGCAACGCGACTTTCTGCGACACCATTCTCGTATGCAGAGACATAACCGTGACCGTAACTCGCGCCACTGACGCTGATCAAAGCGAGGGCGATGAGGGATTTGTTTGGCAGTTTGTGCATCATTTGTCCTTTTTTATAACTGACAGTTAAGATAGCACTCCGGCACGCGAAAACACTTGGTGACTAGACCAAGCGGCAGCCCCGCTATCATAGACATTAAACGTCGACAGACCGGTGGCTTTGCGTCCTAACCTTTCGGATAGTTTGCCTGAAGTGATAATTGAGCGGGAAGAATGTAGCCAAAGGAATCCGCAAAATCCACGGCATCGAATGAATATGGAATTGCATTCTCGAATTGAATAAGTTGCTGATAATTTGACTTGCGAATTATCTATTTCTTACCTAGATCGTTTTATTAAAAATACCAACTTATTCCAGTTGATTGATTTGCTTTGTCAATGAATTAATGGGTAAGCCTGATTCCATCAAATAGCGCTATGCCCATAGACGAAACAGAACCTTTGATTTTCGCTAACTCCGCGCTGACAACGCCTTGTATGAAAAGACTGACAATTAATTAAATAGAGTTACACAAGGACCAAACATGGAATTCACAGATAGAGACCGAGAGGCGCTGTATCAAATCTGGATGTCTCAGAAATCAAAAATGCGCCTGACACAGATGGAGTTTGCTAAGAAACTCGGTATGAATCAGTTGACGTTTTCTCAGGTGCTACGTGGCGAGACGCCGTTAACCATGTCGTTTATTAGTCATTTTTGCCGCTTGTTACGCATCGAACCTCAAAACGTTGTCCCCTCATTGAAAGAAGACAATCAGAACGGCCCAAAAGTGGTCTACCTACAAAGCCGTATGAGCGTTGATGGTGAAATACAAAATGCCTATATTGAAGGCAATCAAGTGGTTGTTGAGTACGCCCATACTGTCCATCCTAACGTTTGATTAAGGCACTGCTATCCGAGTTAAATAATCGGTGTTACCCTACGGCTCTAATACATTGTTTATTCAGTCTTATGCTAGAAAAAGAAAACTTGCTTAAACTTGCACGTATGCAAATGCCTTTTGGAAAGTACGCAGGCAGAGTATTGATTGACTTGCCTGAAGAATATTTGCTTTGGTTTGCCAACAAAAAGCAGTTTCCTGAAGGGGAACTCGGCGAACTTATGCAGTTGTGCTTAGTGCTGAAGATTGAAGGCCTCGACAGTGTGGTTAAACCGCTGAAAAGACCTCAATAGCCTCGACTTGCAAAGGCCCCATATTCCTTGAAGGATATGGGGCCTTTGGTTATGAGTCTCTTTGATGTCACCAAGTTTTTATGGCGTCTGTCCTTATAGTGTCTGCCCTTATAGTGGTTCTGGTAGTGCAACAGACTGGCGAGTGACACAGGTTGAGGGTCCGTTATTTTTTGCTTCTTCGACATCGCTTAGAGCAATAGAGGATCTGATCCCATTGCCCACTGCGTAACGCACGGTATTGGCAATATGCCCTCAGTGAGAAATGACAGGTTGAGTCGGGGTGTACCTGCCGCCTAACGTGGCATCCACTTCAAGGCATCTTAACAACGAGTCGACGACATAAGGGTCGTAAAGGGTATTTCTTCCTGCAACCAGCGTATCAATCGCACGCTGAGCCCCCAGTGCTTTGCGATAAGGTCTGTCACTCGCCATCGCATCAAACGTGTCCGCAACGGCTATGATTCGAGCCTCCATGACGATCTGTGATCCTTTGAGGCCATTGGGATATCCGGAGCCATCTAGCCTTTCATGGTGCTGTTCGATCATCTTTAAGATAGGCCAGGGAAATGAGACGTGACTAAATATACTCGAACCAATTTGGGCGTGGTTTTGCAACAGGGCCGTTTCAGCGGGCATTAACTTTCCTGCCTTGTTGAGTATTTGAGATGGGATAGCAATTTTGCCGATATCATGTACTAATGCGCCAATCACGAGTCCTTCCCTTTGTTGTTCCTCAAGCGATAGGTCAGTGGCGATGAGTGAGCAAATGTAGGCTACGTTTCGTTGGTGTGACGAGGTATATTCGTCTCGAATCTCCAACGCCCTTGAAATTGCACCAAGCATATCGGTCATGATTTTGTAAGAGGAGTGAGATTCGAATACCTGTTGGTTTGACAAGCTTGATGATTCAATCTGTTGAGTCTTGAACCGTATTTTAGGCCATAACTCGTTGATCCAAAGATGAAATTCGTTAACAAATACTTCTTGATAGGGAAACGAAGCGTTGCCAATCCCGACCACCGCGACGACCTCTTCATCAAGTAAAATCGGCAGACTGAAGTGATGAACCAGTTGAATATGTCCTTCCGGTAGAGAATCTGGAGAGCTGTAGTTGGCGTGATAGTCATTATGGATAACAGGTTTTATCATTCGTATGCTATCTGCCCATATGCCTGCGGCGGAAAGAGGGTAATGTGTTTCATGGCTGGAATGACACCCTTCTAGCACGCTACTAGACCAAACATTAAGGGAGATTTCCTCTGTCCCTGAGTTAAAGAAATGCAGATAACCTATCTCCGACTTGGCTCTTACAACCAAAAAGTCGATCAAATCACGATAGAAGTCGTGGCTTGTTAAGTATTCGCGGTTAAGCAATAAGTTGATATCCATAAGCACACATTATTACCAAGTTTCATTTCTAGTATAGGTCATAAGTTGAGTGAAAACTGTTGTTTAGAGTATTAGCGGTTGAGATTTATAAAAATGATCTGTTTACAAATCCGTTGCGTAGACATTAGTGAGCAAGACAACAGCTAAATGGAGCATCGCTCCTCACTTAAAGGATGGACTCATGTTTAAATATACAATTTCACTTACGGTAGCTTTAATCGCGTTATTCACGTTTATGTTGCCAGCACAAGCACACAACCATGGTATGAAAGCGGACATTGTTGATGTAGCGGTCGAAAACGGCTCATTCACTACGCTTGTCGCGGCAGTCAAAGCAGCTGGCTTGGTCGACACGTTAAAGAGCGATGGCCCATTCACCGTCTTTGCACCAACGGATGAAGCCTTTGCTAAGTTGCCAGAAGGCACAGTGGAATCGTTACTTCTACCAGAGAACAAAGATAAGTTGGTCGCAGTGCTTACTTACCATGTTGTTGCAGGAAAGGTAATGGCGGCTGATGTTGTCAAATTGGACAAAGCAACCACTGTGCAAGGACAAGATGTGATGATCAAAGTGGTGGACGGTAACGTCATGGTTGACAATGCCAATGTGGTTGCGACTGACGTCAAAGCTAGCAACGGTGTCATTCACGTTATTGACCAAGTCATTTTACCCAAGTAATTCTCGAAACTAATTCTTTAATCAGGGCAGAGCATCGCTTTGCCCTTTTCTTTGGTTGAACGGTAGAAGTTATGCAGCAACACAAAATCGATAGTCAGCAAATCGCTCGGATGGAAAACCGCTATCGAGCATGAAAAGTTTATGCAATTCTAGCGAGATAATTAGCAGTAGAAACACGCTTCCGTAGGCTTATCGGTCAGTTTGTTGTGAGTGCGCTATCAGAAACGAACGAAAACTTCTTATATCAGCAAGTTTAACCATGGGTATGTATTCACCTATTACGCAATACTAGAGTGAATTAGGTCGTTGTAATGAGGAAAAGTCGCTATTTACGGATAATTAGTCTCGATGTGATTAATTATCCAGTGTTAGGTATATGTCTAGTGAAATCATAATTTGAATTTAGTCACAATCCAGTTTGGGTTGTTGCCATACTATCTCGCCACTTATTTAACAAAACTAAACCCTACCAAAATAAAGATATAAATAAATCTTAATAGAAGGATAAGCATCGAAATGAGTGGCGGAATTATTAAGGTCTCAAGAAATACTGAACTGGCTCCAATTAACCCATTATCAACACAGAGTGTGGCGTTTTCTCACTACAACAATATTTCAGCGCAATTACCGATCGATCCTAACACTGGTCATATTGTCGCTGGTGATATTAAGCAGCAGGCGAAGCAATGTCTTGAGAATATTAAAGCGATCGTAGAGAGCATTAATCATGTTATGGATGATGTGGTAAAAATTCACGTTTTCCTCAAGGATATGTCTGATCTTCCTGCTATTGATGAAGTGTACGCGACGTTCTTCCAAAACCTATTACCAGTAAGAACGGTTGTTGCAGTTGATGCCCTTCCATTAGGTGACGCGCTAGTGCAAATGGACGCTTTAATTTCTAATGGCGAAGGGACTGCACCTCAAGAACCATGCCCGTTGATTAAGCTGTCGAGAAATACAGAGCAAGCACCAGTGCACTCACTATCCACACAGACAGTTGCATTCTCACACTACAACAATGTGTCAGCACAGTTACCAATCAATCCACAGACTGGTGAGATCGTTGCGGGTGGCGTTAAAGAGCAGGCGGCACAGTGTCTACAAAACGTGAAAGCAATCCTAGAAAGTATTGATGTACCGTTTGACGACATTGTAAAAGTGGGAATTTATCTAAAAGACTTGGCTGACTTAGACGCAGTGAATGAAGTCTACAGCACTTTCTTCCCAGATTCAGCGATTGCTCGCACTGTCGCTTATGTTCCTGCACGTACGGTAGCCGCTGCAAAAGAACTACCGCAGCAAGCGTTAGTTCAGATTGATGTTGTTGTTTCTCATGGTGACGGTACGCCACCACAAGAAGTCGAAGATCGACATGGCATTGTGATCCGTGCAAACAATACTGAGAAGGCGCCGTTAAGCCCATTGTACACTCAGACAGTCGCATTCTCGCATTACAACCATATCGCTGCGCAGTTGCCTGTAGATCCGCAATCAAACCAGATTGTTGCTGGTGGTGTGAGAGAGCAAGCAGAGCAATGCTTAAACAACATCAAAGCGATCGTTGAAAGCGTTAACCATGTTATGGACGATATTGTTAAGGTGAACATTCAGTTGCGAGATATTGCGGATCTGGAAACGGTGAATGACGTTTATACTCGTTACTTTGACGGTGATTTACCCGCAAGAACGGTTGTTGGTGTCGCGGCAATTCAACAAGACGCCTTGGTTCAGATCGATGTAGTGATGTCGAATGGTGAAGGTACACCACCACAACACTGATATTAATTTGTCATTAAAATAAAACCTGTTCAATGAACAGGTTTTAATTTCTAACTGTGCGGTTTTAGTGCTTACGGCTTGGACCGTTGCGCACCAAATCTTGTCCTGTTTGGAACACTTCTTCTGTAACCCAACGGCCTAAAATGAGTTGGTGCTTATCGTCTAGTACAGCAACGAATCGGCGGCCGTCCTGGTTGTTGGTTGCCATGGCAACGCCTGCGGCATTCTTAAGCTCTAACACACCGCTCTCGACGGCGATAAGGAAAGCTTCAAGTTCTGCTAAATCAGCAATAATTTTGTCGTCTTTGATCATCGGAGTTATCTCTTTGCTCTAACCTTCTCTGCATGTTTTTGTTATTCAGAGAGGTGATTCTTATTTTGTCGCTACTTTAACGATCATAGTGGCTAAAATCCACTGCTGCACCCTAGGTTGGCCTCAACCGCTTGCCATTTAATCCGTGTTTGTGCCATTCACGCCTTTGAATGGCCGTTCGTCGCATTGCTCTGAATACTTTTTTCTCTGAGCGTAATCTTTGACCATCACACGATCAAAGGAATAGTCAGATGAAAACAGTAACATTCGCTAGCTTCATTCTATGTAGCTTACTCACAGCCTTTCCCTCGTATTCTACGCCAACAGAGGCCGTCATCGCCGAATACAACTTGGCAGCGGAAGGTGACGAAGACAAAGTGGAGCAAGTTCACCAGCAGTTAGAGCAGCAGATTGCAGAGCATGGTGCTGATCCGCTGAGCCTTGTCTACTTGGGCAGTACCCAGACATTAATGGGCCGTGATGCTTATATGCCGTGGAACAAGATGAAATACACGGAGCAGGGGCTTGCGACGATCAGTAAGGGGCTCGATCTATTAGCCAGCCAATCGACGCCAATTGAACAGCAACAGATTCGTCAGGGACTGCCAGAGTCATTACTGGCTAGATCGATTGCAGGTGCGACGTTCACTTCGCTTCCCGATATGTTCAATCACTTCGAACGAGGCTACGACTTATATATTGAACTGCTTGCTGACGAGTCGTTTAAACAGCAGGACTACGATGCAATCTCTTGGGTTTATCTCTACGCAATACGTGCTGCACTTCGAGCGGAAGATAAGCATCAGGCACAGCAATGGATATCAGATATGCAAGCAAAAGCGCCGCAACATCCATTGACTCTTCAGGCGCAAGCCCTTGTTGATTCAGCAGCTTAAGGTGGCGTTATGATTAACTTCCAGCAAATCAGTAAGCAGTATTGCATTGGTCAGCAGCAAGTGAACGCACTGAGCGAAGTCAGTGGTCAGATTGCCAAGGGAGAAATGGTTGCACTCTGTGGTCCCTCTGGTTCAGGCAAAAGTACTTTGCTTAATATCCTTGGTCTTCTCGACATGGATTATCAAGGAATCGTCGAGTTGTCCGGCCAACCTTATCCCAAAAATCCGCTCAAAGCGGCTCAAATGCGTCGTCACCAGCTTGGTTTCGTGTTTCAAAAGTTCAACCTGATCCCAGTAATGACGGCTTGGGAAAATGTTGCCTATCCACTTATGCTCAATGGGTTTTCTCAAGCCGAGCAAAAGAAACAGGCTCAAGCGATTCTCGCAAAAGTTGGGTTAGCGGAATTTGCCAACCATAGACCTGACAACTTGTCAGGAGGCCAGCAACAGCGCGTTGCGATCGCGAGAGCTCTGGTACATAAGCCGCAAATGGTGATAGCCGACGAGCCAACCGCAAGCTTGGATAGCCATACCGCTTCGGTCGTGATTGATTTGATGAAAAACCTAGGCCATCAGTTAGGCACCACATTCATTGTCGCCACTCACGACCCACGCATGGCTATTCAGTGCGATCGAAGCATCGATTTGCTTGATGGAACAGTTAACAAGGAGCCAGTCAAATGGGCAAGCTGATCCCTGGTTCGATTCGAATCGCTTATCTAAACCTACAACGCAACAAACGTCGTAGCGTACTGTCGATATTGATTGTTGCTATCGCTATATTTGCTCTGACATCGGCGGGTGGGTTTGGCCTCTATACCTATGATTCACTTAAGGAATCAACCGCAAGAGATACTGGGCATCTCACCATAAGTCAGCCGGGATATTTCGAGCAAGATGAAGATATGCCTCTGGCAAACGGGATTGCAGATGGAGGGGCTCTAACCACTCGTTTGTTGGCCAGTGATAAGGTTCGTGGAGTCCAACCCCGCGTAGAATTTACAGGCCTAGTGTCGAATGGCAGCAAATCGACGATTTTTGTTGGCACTGGCGTTAATGAACGCGAGTTCGATATGAAAGGTCCCTTTCTTGATGTTCGAGAAGGTAAAACGCTTTCGAGTACCCAATCATCTCGGTACGAACCGAGCGAACCAGAAGTGATGCTTGGTATCGATTTGGCGCGTAACCTCAGTGTCAAAACCGGTGACTGGGTCACTTTACTCGCCACAACCAGTGATGGTGCGCTCAATGCCTATGATTATAAAGTTCGCGGCATCTATTCAACCGGCGTTCCTGAGCTCGATAAACGTCAGTTGTATCTTCATATCGATTCTGCGCAGCAACTGCTGAACAGCAACAAAGTGAGTACCTTGTCGGTGTTTTTGTTTGATACTAAACAAACCGAGTCTATGGCGCTTTGGGTTAACCAGCAGTTATCTCAAATGAACTTAGCTCAGCCGCTAGAGGTGACACCTTGGCAGCAAAGGGCGTTTTTCTACAGCAAAGTCAAAGACCTATATGACCGAATTTTTGGCATCATGGGCGCGGTCATGGCTTTGGTTGTATTCGTTGCTCTGTTTAACACAATGACAATGTCCGTGACAGAACGCACTCGCGAGATCGGCACCTTATCCGCATTAGGGACTTATCCCAATGAGATCGTTTCTGGTTTTGTTCGAGAGGCCGCGCTGCTTGCCGTGATCGGCTCTATGATTGGTGGAGTATTGAGTTTACTGGTCAGCGGTTTGCTTATGGTGGTTGATGTACAAATGCCACCCCCACCGGGGCGAACCGAAGGCTATCCACTTAACATCTATTTCTCGCCAGAACTTCTGACAATGACAGCGCTAGGCGTACTCATTATTTGTGTCGTCGCCGCTTGGTTGTCCGCATCAAAAGGCGTTAAAAAGCCTATTACGGAGGCCCTTATCTATGTTTAATACTTTGATTAAAGCCACAATGGCGCTGTTACTCACCTTGTCGGCCAGTTCATCAATGGCTAAAGACGTTGAAACCATGGTGAAAAACGCGGATCACTATCGGCTGGATTCTGACTCAGCTAAGGTCGTTTCTCTGGTCAGTCTGTATGAGAATGGGGAATTAGATAAAACTCGCGAATACAACGTATACACTCGTGAGAAACGGGAGTCGTTGGTGCTGTTTAAATCCCAAGTTGAAGCGGGACAGAAAATGTTGATGTTGGGAGATAACTACTGGTTAGTGATGCCTAAGAGTCGTCGACCCATTCGGATTACTCCGATGCAAAAACTGCTTGGAGAAGCGTCGGTTGGAGATATATCAACCTTGACCTGGAGTGAGGATTATCAGGCGACATTTGTCAAACCTGAGCAGATGGAAATCGAAGGTCAGGCTCGCTCGGTCAACTATTTGCGCTTAAGGGCGACAACTAAAGGCGCAAGCTACGCCAAAATTGACCTGTGGCTCAATGAGAGTGATGACTTTCCGATCAAAGCGGATCTGTACCTACACTCGGGTAAACTGGCCAAACAGGCTTGGTTTACGTCCGGAGAAAGGGAAGGTAAACAGCGCGTGGTTGCTATGACGCTTCTCGATCAAATTCAGCCAGCGAAGAAAACGGTGATTGAGTATCAAGAGATCACGCCGTTTGAGTTAGACGATAAATACTATAACCCTGCTTATCTCACGCGAAATGCTTTGTCGGAGTTGTAGATGAAAACATCTGTTGTGGCTATAGCATTGATAGGGGTGGCGTGTTCGGCAAACAGTCAGCCGTTTGAATTTGATTGGGATATGACTCTAAGTGGCAGTTCTGCTCAACATCGACATTCAAAGCTTCTCGGGTCTGCGGATTCAGCGAGTACTGAAGAGATCGATGCCGTTGTCGACGTCCAATTTGAAGGATACGGAGTGACGGGATTGTTAGCGGCCAAAGGAAGCCAAATTTACAGTTCGGACTCGACGCAGAGCTATCAAGGTGAATTGATCGCACAAGAACTGTTTTGGCAGGGCAGTATGGAACTTTTTTCTCAGCCCGTGGATCTGACGATCGGTAAAGTCAGGTTAGACTGGGGCGTCGGCTATGGTTACAGACCGCTCGACCTTTTCAAACCCTACCGACGTAACCCTGTTGGAATTCAGGTTGAAGAGGGGACAGGCACTGCAATGGCGTCGTATTTTGACTCAGCAGGAGAGTGGAGTCTCTACTACACCGATTCTTCGTGGACCAAACAGCAGAGCAGTGATCTCGAACAAGCTTCTGAACAACAAGGCGTAGGGATTCGGCGATATGTGCTGAGTGGTGATAACGAATGGCAGATGCTTGCTTATTACGATGATGTTCGCCATGGCGTGTTAGGGGGCTCTTTGGTCACAGTTGTGGATGAAGCTTGGTCCCTGCATGGCTCGGCTGTTTATCAAAACCACTACCTTGGCTACCGTCAAAATGAACAAAATAGCCCAGTGACGCTTGAAGAGTACAACGACGGTTATCAAGCGTTATTGGGGCTTAATTGGGCTAATGCAACAGGTCATAATGTCATCGTTGAATATTGGTTTGACAGTCGTAGCTGGAGCAATAGCGACTGGCAGGAGGCTTATCAGAGAGTGGAATTGCTTAATAGTGATGCCATGCTCGCGCCGTTAACATCCTCCTACGCACAAGGGCTCAATCACGCCAATCTAGTGCAACACAACCTGATGATTCACTGGTCAATGAACTCGACTGGATGGAGCCATTGGCCTTGGACTCGACAGCTATTATGGTTTGATAAACTCACGCCAACCTTCGATCTACTCTATTCACCACAAGATCAGGGGGTCATCGCCACGCAATGGATCGAGTACCTGATGTATGATTCGGGAAGCGCTTCACTATTCGCGGAAGTTGCGGCTCGTTTTATGACAGGAAATCAAGACTCGTTGTATGCAAATCTACTAGATAAGCGTATGATTTTTCTTAACCTGAGAGGGAAGTTTTGATGAATAATTCCGTCACTTATGCTTCGAACGCAATCAAAAGTTTTGGCTACACAACGATTTTTTGTGCGGTTATTGCGTTCGTTACTCAGTCGATTTGGTCGAGTCCTTACAATGAGCATCTGGCGATCAGCCTGGGTTATGGCTATAGCTCAGTGATTGGATCATTGTTGCTTAGCTGGTGGTTTCCACAGCTCTCCAATCGTGTAGTAACCGCGATATCGCTGGCAGGCGCTATGGTATTTGGTACGATGAATGCCTACTGGTGGCTAAGCATTTATGATCGATTCGCCGACCTTAGCCAGCTCAAACCCGTGATGGTACTTGGTTTTATCTTCTCCGTGACCTGCTTCTTTTATTTTTATACTCATGAGCAAAAGTTACTGGCGCAAAAAGAGTTAGAAACCGCGAAACGCATCCAGTCTGAGCAAGAAAAAGCACTGGTTTTAAGTCAGTTACGACAGCTACAGAGTCAAATTGAACCTCATTTTCTATTCAATACATTGGCGAATGTAAATGCGTTGATTAGCCATGATCCAAAAACTGCTCAGCATATGTTGGATAAGTTAACCGAGCTGTTGCGAGGAACGCTGCACAACAGTCGCCAGTCTCATTCGACGTTGGAAGCAGAGCTCAATCTGGTTGATGCTTACTTAGCTATTCAACAGATTCGTTTGGGTGAACGGCTCAGTTATCAGATAAATAACTTGCTCGATCATGCTTTGCCATTAGCGCCTTTGTTACTGCAACCCCTTGTCGAAAATGCTATTCAGCATGGAATTGAGCCCAAAGCGGAAGGCGGTGAAGTGTTGATCGAAATATCGCAGCAAAATCAAATGATCAACATTGAAGTGACAGATAGCGGAGTGGGCTTGGGCAATGTTGCGACTAAAGATGGTCATGGCATTGGGCTGGAGAACACACGAGAGCGAGTTAAAGCGTTGTACGGTGATGAGGCTAGCCTGTCGATTAGACAAGTTGAAACCGGAGGGGTTAAGGCCGTGATTCAGATCCCTATCGATAAATTGACACTTTAAGCAGGGAGCACGATGAATACCATAACGCACAGTGCGGTTATCGCTGATGATGAACCATTGTTAAGGCATCATTTAAACAAGCTGTTGGGGGAGTGCTGGCCGGAACTAGAGATAGTTGGCCTGGCCAAAAATGGTCAGGAAGCATTGCAACTTATTGAACAGCATAAGCCAAGCGTGGTCTTTCTTGATATCAAAATGCCTCAGCTTGATGGGATGGCCGCTGCCAAGATACTGGATAAGAGCGATACTGAGACTCAGATTGTTTTCGTAACGGCATACGATGAGTATGCTTTACAGGCTTTTGAGACTAATGCTGTCGATTATTTACTCAAACCTTTGTCAGAGAAGCGGTTAGAGCAATGTATCGCCAAGCTTAAAGTGAGGCTTAACACCAATGTACCACCTTTACAGCCCAATATGTCGATGCTGCTTGATCAGATTCAGCAGATAAGTCAGCAAGCGAAGCCGACTTATTTGAGTTGGTTGCGTGCCAGCAGAGGGGACGACATTCATCTTATCGCAGCGAGTGATGTCCTCTTTTTTAAAGCTGAGGACAAGTACGTGTCTCTTTTTGCCAAAGAGGGCGATAAAAAGGTGGAGTACTTGTTGAGAACTTCGCTGAGAGAGTTATTGCAGCAGTTAGATCCGCAGCAGTTTTGGCAGATTCATCGTTCAACGATTGTGAATGTGTCGGCGGTTGAAAAGGTCAAAAAAGTCATTACCGGTAAGATGGTGGTTGTGATTGGAGGAGAAAAGCTGCCAGTGAGTCGTGCAATGCAAAGCCAGTTTACCAATTTGTGGTAATCGAGAGACAAGCTGTGTAGTCTCACTCTAACACCCTATCTAAGAGCTCACCGAAGGAGCGGTAATATGTCGACCAACAACAAACTCTATTATGTCTATGATCCCATGTGCTCATGGTGTTGGGGATATAAACCCGTGTGGCAGAAAGTATCGCAACAGCTCGAAAGCAAGATAGAGATACACTACGTACTCGGTGGTTTGGCACCGGATTCCGACCAGCCGATGCCAGAAGAGATGCAACGC
The DNA here is from genome assembly GCF_050113735.1 of Vibrio sp. TRT 2004. Classification (NCBI taxonomy): domain Bacteria; kingdom Pseudomonadati; phylum Pseudomonadota; class Gammaproteobacteria; order Vibrionales; family Vibrionaceae; genus Vibrio; species Vibrio sp. TRT 2004. The sequence goes on from NZ_JBNJOH010000001.1 coordinate 187,149, forward strand.
CAAATCGCCTCATATTGGAAGAAAATAGAGGATTTTCTTGGTACAGAGTTTAACTATGATTTCTGGCAAAAGAATACGCCTCGTCGTTCTACCTATCCGTCATGTCGGGCTGTCCTTGCCGCTCGCAAGCAAGGAGCTGAGCAAGCTATGTTGAGTGCGATTCAACACGCTTATTACCTAGAGGCAAGAAACCCCAGTGACAATGAGGTTCTACTCTCTCTTGCAGCCAACATAGGGCTGGATGCGGCAAAATTTGCAGTGGATTTTTTCTCAGCAGAGCTTAACCAAGAGTTTCTTCAAGAGCTGGAGTTTGCTCGTAGTATCGGTGGCAACAGCTTTCCTTCACTGTTTGTTGCCAACGAGCAAGGAATTATAGAGCTGCAAGTGGATTATCAGTCCGCAGAAGCAACGATTGAGCAAGTCGAACAGATACTGTCTTGGTAAGGACATGATTGAAAAGAACAACACCGGACACGTGTCCGGTGTTTTTTTAAAGCTCTAGGGCAAAAGATTCATACGGGCTCAACGTGAGTGAGTTCCCTAACTCAGTAAGTGCCGCGCTATTGGTAATCAAGGTGGTTACCTTACGACTTTGCAGGTGACTTGGTAATGGGACGATTAGCCTCTCGGCACTAAAATTACTGACGACCACAAAGTGTTGTTGATCATCTTTTCTCTCATAGGCAAACACTTGCGGATGTTGTTCGAGCAGCGGAATGAAATCACCGTAGACGATGACAGGGTGGGTTTTACGCAAAGATACTAGCTGTTTGTAGTGATAAAAGATTGAATCATGATTGGCAAGGGCATCTGCCACGTTAATGTGTAGATAGTTTGGATTGACTGCAATCCAAGGTGTCACGTTGGTAAAACCCGCTTGATTGTCGTTATTCCATTGCATCGGTGTACGAGCATTGTCACGACCATTTTGGTGAATTGCCTCCATCATATGCTCGTGACTTGTACCTGATTCGGTTTTCACTTGGTAAAAATTGAGCGTTTCGATGTCTTTATATTGGTCGATGGTATCGAAGGCTACATTGGTCATGCCAATCTCTTCACCTTGATAGATATAAGGTGTCCCTTTCATAAAGTGCAGCGTGGTTGCCAACATTTTCGCTGATTCAACTCGGTATTGTTTGTCGCATCCATATTTAGACACAACACGCGGTAAGTCATGATTGTTCCAAAACAGTGAGTTCCAACCTTGGTTGTTGAGTTCGACCTGCCATTTGGTGAGAACTTGCTTAAACCTATTTAGGTCGAGTGGGATGGGCTGCCATTTATCGCCGTCTTGCCATGTCAGTGTAATGTGCTCAAACTGGAATACCATGGACAATTCCTGCCTTGCGGGGTCACTGTACAATTTGGCAATTTCAGGTGTTGCTCCCCAAGTTTCTCCCACCGTTAGAAGGTCTTTGCTGCCAAAGGTGGCTTGATTCATTTGTTGTAACAGTGGGTGTAGACGTTCACCATTCCCTGTAATACCTTTATCGATCTCCTTACCAATCAGATCGATGACATCAAGACGGAAGCCGCCAATACCTTGGTCAATCCACCAGTTCATCATCGCAAAGATGTGTTCGTGAAGTAGCGGGTTTTCCCAGTTAAGGTCAGGCTGGCGTTTTGAGAATAGGTGAAAGTAGTATTGCTGGTTGTGCTCGTCCCACTGCCAAGCGCTACCTCCGAAAATAGAGCCGATATCACTTGGTGGCGTGCCGTCTGCGTTCGCATCTCGCCAAATGTAAAAGTCGCGATACTTGCTGTCAGCACTTTGCTTTGCATCGACAAACCATGGATGTTCATCCGAAGTATGGTTTACTACTAAATCCATTACAATGCGGATACCACGCTGTTTGGCTTGTTCAATGAGTGCTCGCATGTCGTCCATGGTGCCAAACTCAGGAGCGATGGCCTGATAATCTGAAATATCGTAGCCGTTGTCGTCCATCGGAGATTGATAAACTGGAGAAAGCCAGATCACGTCAATCCCCAGATTTTGCAGGTAATCTAGTTTACTGATGATGCCTTGAAGGTCACCGATCCCATCATCATTTGAATCACAAAAACTACGTGGATAGATTTGATACACCACACTGTTATGCCACCAACGTTTGTCCATTTTGTTGCCCTAATATTCGAATTGTTGAGGGAAATATAGCGAATTTTTGGCGACAAAAATAATTGATTATTTGAATTTTGATATAGAAAAAATCAATATCAAAAGTTACTCTGACACCTCTATTCTAAGGAGAGGTTGAGCATGGATAAACAGTCTCGCTATTTTTACGAAGTGGCCCGCCAGGGGAGTATCAAGGCTGCCGCAGATAAGCTCTTTATTAGTCAGCCATCACTCACAACAGCAATCAAGAAACTTGAACAGCAGTTGGGTACAGACTTGTTCATTCGCAAGTCGAAAGGGGTTGAACTCACCGAATATGGGCGAGTTTACTTGGGTTATGTGCAGGACGTACAAGAGAAGCACACTCAGATGATTCATCAGTTGTCTGATATGAAGATGCGCAGCAGTGGTAAAGTTAAGCTAGGTGTGGGCGAGGCTTGGTGGGAGTGCTTTGCGGCGCAGGCGATTGAGGAGTTTACTCGACAGTTTCCAAACAGCTCGATGCACGTCGAATTTGGTAATGGTCTGTCAATGTTACACCACTTGATCAATGACGAAATTGACTTGTTTGTCGGCCATCAAATAAACGGCATTAACTCTCAGTATCGGGTTCGTTTTACCCCCCTATTCCAAGAGCGTGAAGCCTGGTATGTCAGACCCGACCACCCCTTACTGGAGCAGGACAATATTGTCGAAAAAGCAGTGAACTATCCGCTGGTTAAGGTTACTCCCGATCACGCTCGTCATGGGGATGTATTAACGGAGGAAGGGGCCGAACTATTTAGCGCTGCGGCTTGTGATACGCGAGTGACGTATGAGCTTGATTCTCTCTCGGCAAGTGTTGCTCTGGTCAAAATGACCAATGCGATCATGCCTTATACCTCAGAGATGAAAGCGCATTTTGAACGGGCGGGGTTGAAAATGTTGTGGGTGAATCAACAGCAACTGGGTCAGGTCGGTATCTACACTAAAATTGGCAATTTCACTGAGCCCACACAAACTCTGATGGAACTCATTTGTAGTCAAGCCGAGAGATGACTAATTTATTTTATAGGGAAAAGCTATATCACTCGCCATGCTCTAGAACGTTCATATCAGATTAGGACAAGTATGTTGATACCTTAAATGCTTGTAGCCAACTTTTAACCACCAGCTATACCGGATGACGACTTGCACAAACTTAAATCTTTTGCATAGACTCTCCAGCTATTTTTAGAAGAAGTTCGTGACTCATGGATACACTTTACATAAATGATGTGTCATTATGCCAATACCTCCTAAGAGTAAAGGAGGAAGAATTGCTAATGCAATGTAGGATTGGTATCCAAGCAACCTGACTCTTAGCTCTAAGGGTAGAAAGGGGAGTGCTAATTCTGCTGGCGCTCCAATTGCCAAATAGCCGGCAAGAAAAAGTGCAAAAAAAATAATTCCTGAGATTTGTATCTTCTTCATTCTTGACCCTTTTTCAACAAATCAACTAACGCATCAGACACCCCAAATTCATTGTCAGCCCAGTCAAGTGCTGAACCCATGCCACCTAACCCTTTAGCGAGCTCAAGTTGTTCACTTTTAGTAAAGTCATACGGTGGCCAATAACTTGAACCTTGTGGAATTTGAGCGGTTTTCGAAGTGCCAACTTCGGTTACACTCGCTGAGGAATGTGCATTTTGAGCTTTAGTTTGAATAGCTGCTTGAGACTCAATTGAAGACAATGAAGATGATAACGCAGACATTTCCGCAGGCTGATATACATCACCGATGTTCACTGTACCACTACCAATCGTTACCCCTCCGCAACGAATCGCACCTCCAGTAATGGCTGCGGGTTTACCATTTATTTATACTGGATAAGACTTTAATTTCATGTTTATTGTTATGCAATGAAGTGCTTTAAGAATATGAATAAAGATCAATAGATGTCACTTGAGTCAGAAACATGATTCAAGTTCATTAGCTGACAAATGAAAAGCATGAGTTGTGGATTTCAGTCAAAGAGTTACTTCAAGAAGCACAACTTACAATTATGTAATTTTCTTTATATATCAATAATATCAATAGCTCATTGCGTGATATCTATCTCAAATTCAATATCTACCTTTGCTCTTACAATGTGCGTGTGGTTTTATAAAACTCAATTGGTATTGAGAATTATTTGCATGTTTATTACTAATATTGCCCCTTCGACTATATCTGTAATTACGACTTATAGATGCACAGCGGCTTGTGAAGATTGTTGTTTTGAATGCAGCCCCAGCATAGACAAAACTCTTACCTATGATGAGATCCGTGAGTTCATCATTAATGCAAGTCAGGAATACCCTTCGATAAAGCTGATTGTTTTTACTGGAGGTGAATGTTTTATTCTTAAAGAGAAACTCTTCGCTTTAATTTCTATGTGCACTGAGATGGGCTTTATCACTCGTTGTGTGACTAATGCATATTGGGCTAAGAATTTATTTAGAGCTCGTGATTATTGTCAAAAACTGGTTGATTCAGGTATAGGTGAAATAAATATATCTACAGGTAAGTCACATCAGAAATATGTATATCATAAGACTATTGTTAATGCAGTAAAAGCCCTAACTGAGTTTGGTATACCGACTCTCATTACAGTCGAAACGGATTCTGATTCGTCTTCTTGTTTTGAAAGGCTTCGCGCTGAAAGTCTTATTCAAAAAGAGCTTGATAAGGATTCACCAGGCATCAAAATTCAGGTGAACTCATGGGTTCGCTTTGACAAACAAAATGAAATTAGACAAGAGGAGCAAACTGTTTCTAGCTTAAATTATGGTTGTGACAACCTGTTTGATACTGTGGTTGTTACTCCAGATAAAGAAATAGCCGCTTGTTGTGGTATTACAATGTCCCATATTGATGAAATGAATCTTGGCCATATGAGTCAAGTGGAAAATTATGGTAAACAAATAGATGATTTTTTAAAAATATGGATAAAGACAGAGGGAGCCTTTCAAATACTTAAACATCTTGGAGTTTCTAGAGATAAGTTAATGACTATAAATCATCCCTGCCAAGCATGTGCAATACTTTATAAAGATGAAGAAATAAAAAAATCATTAATTATCAATTACAAATCACACGTTGTTAGAGTTATTAATAAAGTAAAACTACAAGAATTAACAGGATAGTCAGATGGATGTAAAAAAATTAACACAATTTGGGATTATTGGTACAGCATTGATAGCATCATCACCTCAAGCTTTTGATGGTTTAAATAGGACCAATGATCAAGAAAGAGAGTTTGGAAAACCACGAAGTATTCAAGATAATCCTGAAGTTAATATTGACTCAGCGTTAAAACTAAAACTGAGCCAAACCAATTTACCTCAAGATGTTTGGGAAGATTTAGGGAAGTTGGAAAACATGTGGAAAGAAGTAAATAACGCGTCTTCTTACATGAGGAAGTTTAATAATTCAGAAATAAATACTGATGTAAAAAAAAGCATTGGTGCCACTTATGAACATAAACTGATAGCGGCACTTAGTGATCCTTATTTAAAAGAGATGGCTTCAGCTGGTGATTACTACTCTCTTTTATCAGAACTAACAAATAGAGGTATTACTAATGGAAATGCCAGTAGTCAAATGTCTGAACAAATGAGAGACGTACTAATTAAAAATAAAAATGTCAGAGGAAGAACGGCAAGTATGTTTGCGAAAGTATCCACTCCAAATGATTATGAGTTCTTATCTAAGGCTGTACAAAATGAAACGAAAGTTGTGGCAGGTGTTGCAGTTGTCATCGCTGGAGTAGCACTGGTTGCTGGAGCTGTTTACGTAGTGGCAGCGACAGGAGTTTATGTTGCGACTAGTGCTGCCTTTACTGTTGGTGGGGGGGCTGGTGGTGGAGGTAGTTGCGCGAATAATGGTTGCCATATGCCTGCTGACAATTACTCAGCTATTAAGTCATTCGCAGATGAGGTTGGCAATACTACTTTGGCCTCTAAAGCATTTATTGAAATGAAAAAAGAAGAAGCAAAAGCAGCAATAGACGCTTCGTTGGCTCTTGGTCTTATTAGCATTCAGGGGCCTGAATATGACAATGTTATTAGTGCGATGAATCGTATAATTGAAGATAATGCTGGAGTTGGACAATGACACAAAACATATCTGCGGGATATTTAAGTAATGTCGTGATTAGTGCAATTTTTATCTCTGCTCTTTACTTGACTATCTCTAAATCTGATTTTTTTAGCTTGAATGGACTGATTTTTGTCTTGGTGGCTTGTGTGTATCTAGGTATTATATATCAGATTAATACAAGCAAAGTAACCATATCTGAGGACGGTTTATCAATTGATGGCTTGATATGGTCTTACACTGCAAGTAAAGATAGCATTATAAATATCGAAATTGTTGACGAGCTTATTTTTAACAACCAAATAAAGTATAGAAACAATGGAGTGAGTATATTTAGATATAAAGCTGGTAGCTTTACTCTTAAGTCTAATTTATCTGCTTTTTTAGTAACTAATGGTGTTGGAAAGTATGTAGTGGTCTCTATAAAAAATTCTAAGTTTGAAAAGGTTATATTTAGCTTAGATGGTGTAAATATGAGTGAGGCACCAAATTGGTTTAATGAAATACTAAACTCTGAGGGATCCCCTTATAAATCCGCCAGTGCATAGCCATCTTTTAAGAGCTGATCAGCTAGAGCCATGGCCGTTGCTAAGAAGGTTTCCTCTATCTGCATGCGCTTTGCGTAAAGCCTCACCAACTGCTTGGGAGTACGAGCTGCCGTTGGTAAGTCAGTTGCTAATACCCATGGCTCCTTTGCTGAGTCAGAGTACACCTTCGGCGATGGATGGTGACAGTTTGTTCGGGTAGAACGCTGATTCTTACGGCCTTTAGGCAATGCTCTATACAGCGCTATTTGGCAGTTGATGGCATTGCTTTGGGTCAATCAATCATCGGCTTAAAATCTCCGGAAAATTATTTACCGCATCATAGATCCAACTGCCGTGTAACCCCTAATTATTAGCAGCTTGCTTTGGTGAGCTAATGTCGCATCGGTCGCCCTTAGTAGTTAAGGCCCTGTAACACGTTTCTGGACAGAAACCATTTAGGAAATTACCCTAAGCGGTTTTCATCAGATTAGTAAAAGTATTTTGAATACCTTAAACGAGCCGTATACGATTGTCTAGAATGGTAAAATCTCATCTGTATAGACATCGACTAGATTAAGCTCTTCTTCAAGTTCAGTAACTTCTCGTTTAAATCTACTGTTTTCAAATTCTCTAGAAATAAATGAAGTCAAATTTATTTGATGACCTGCATGTTTTATCAAATAATCTAAGGGGATTAAAAACTTACCATCATCCGTGCGATGATTTTCATAGTCTTGCGTATCTGAGAAAGAAATTACATCACAAATTTCGCCACGGATAGAATCGAGATAGCTCTTCATTTTAGATTTCGCAAAATCCGAATAAGCTTTGTAAAGAACAGATGCGACAGTATCCCCCCAATAAAATTTCTCTACAAAACCATCTTCTGTAACAAGGACTCTTGTGTCTTCACCAAGTAATTGTATTACTTGTGAATAAGTCATTTTGACACCGTGATTTTCAGTCAGCCTCAATAATTTTTTCTTAAAAGGTATCAGAAAGTATTTCAGATAATTTCTTTGATCCACTGTTTCTAAGAAAGCTAAAGAATTCTGCCACTTTCTAAACTCGTGCTGCTTCTCGATTATCATGCTATAGAATGCAGATTTTTTTTCTTCGGGTAATCGATTGATAAATACAGCTGCAAAATATTCTTGAATACTTTTATGCGTATATGAATAATCATCATAACCATCTCTCACAATGAGAGCGGTAATATCAGAAATATCTATAATCAACAGATCTTCGAGGTTTTGTTCCAATCTTTCAATCTTGATAACACGTTCTAGATAAGACCTAAATTCGTATGCGTTAAAGCGAGTATTATTATCCTGTAACGAAAGAAAGCTTAACAAATCAAATACTTTTTGCATTTGAAAATCAGTAAGGTTTGATTTTCGCTCCCGTTCGAAACCTACTTTCATTCGATCATGTCGGTAAAGCATAGTGGGGAAAATGAGGCTATAAAATTCAGATAAACTATCTGGTTTGAACTGCCGTGAGTTATATGTAATTGCAAATAGCGTCAAAAGTAAGGGTGAAACCGTTACTTCTGATAGAAAAGTACTACTGTCAAGAAGGTCATTAATACTTTTACATTGATGAGGGCATTTGTAGATATGTTCGATAAACTCTTTCTGTATCGCTACAGGCATTGGATCTATTTTGATTTTTGTAAAATAGTAAGACCCTCCCATACCCGCATCAGGTCTCGATGATATTAACATCTTTAAATCAGGATATGTCCTACCGATATTCTCGAGTTCTCTGGCTGCTTTTCTTCTAGAGTCATTTGGTATTTCATCGAACCCATCAAGAAACAAAACTACCTTATTAGATTTTGCAACAAAGTCAAACATGCCTGAGTCGAGACTAACACCAAGCTCGTTTATTGCTTCAATAATCTCAGTCCTCAAACTTCGTTCAAACTTTAAGTTACGAAATTCAATAAATATTGGAATAAGGGAACTGCCCTTAGCTTCATTTAAACAAAGCTTACGCAAGAAAAGAGACTTACCTTGGCCAGGCCCACCCTCGATAAGTACATGTGGGCGCCTAAACTGAGAAAAAAATTCAAAATGGCAACTGTCATAAGCAACTGTTTTATCGAAGTAGATATCATCTAGTTTTTTAATCGAATCTGGGTTCAGAATAGTTTTTACAAAGCCTATCCTTCCAATATTTTCACGAAATATTTTGAGCCTTTCGATTGCAAATGCTTCGGTTAGTTTCTTCTTTAGAATCCCAGATGAAGCATTTACGATATCTAGAGCAACACCCTCTAAACCACCTGTAGCCTTTTTTAACAAGTCTTCCATTTATTCTAAAATCTCTTTTAGTTCTACTTTACCAAACTGACGCATCATACTAAATAGATCACATAGTTAACCATTAAAAAATGTAGGTCAATTAATGACAAGAGAAACCAATCATAAACCAATGACTAAATCACTTTGGGTCTCTTTCACCTTAGTGATGTGCCACAGGTAAAAATTCAACTTATGAAAATTCTGGGCAGAAACGTGATAGGTCAGTTGCCCTAAAAGGTTTCTATCAGATTTGAAAAGGTATGTTGCGCCTTAACCGTTTGTTATGTCCCTGAATTCAAAGTTAGTTCTTGCATGTCAATTAGATCGGCTTTCGCGATGAACCGTCGCCGCCAGTCCACCAACAATTTTATACTCAACAGCCAAGAGTCCTTTTAGCCATTTCAAGGCTACTTTCACTCTAGTTCCCTTAGATGAATTTTACCCTGCGCCATAACGCTTGCAACAGCAGAAAACTAAAGACTAAGCGACTAGTTTGTCTATTGATTGCTCTTGTTATGCATTAGGTTTTGGCTCCGTTCCTACACCTGCAATACTTACTTCAAATCCTCTTTGCGATAGGTTTTCAAATGCCTTTGACAGATTAACTTTACTAAAGAACGGCAAATTGCTCTTTAAGCTTGCTGAATCCTCTCCCAAGATCAAAAAAACAACTTCAACGCCATCACTTTTAAAGCTATTAAGTGGAACACTATCTTGCAAACCACTACTCACTCGCTTTAAAACAGTTCTTGCTTTTTTCCTAAATTCTTTGTCACCAAGTAAAATCTCAGCAGAGACACTACCTTGTGCAAAGAGGTGACTTAAACCAGCTGATCCGCCTTTTCTATGTTTAACATGAATAAACTGGTTGCTATCTGTCATTAAATCACACAGTTCGATAGGTGAAGTGGTTCTATTACTCTTTATCAACTTTTTATCGAGCAAATGATAACCATGACTAGTTGAAGCTCGTTCGTTATAATCACCTTCTGATTCAATCTTTGATTTTGTTTTTCCGTCTTTGATTTCATCCCAAACATACACCTTAGGAAAGGCTAAAGGCGATACATTTATTTGCCCCAATGTAGTGTCGACTCTAGTCATGAAACTATTGTCGATTTCATACCATAACCCTGCAAATAATATGTAGGTTTTATCTGTTTCCTTATGCTCAAAATAGATGCACTTGTATATTTGGTGCTCAGACTCATTTTCATGTACGTCGTAAACAAATAATCTGTCTCGCTTGATTGAGTCAACAGAAATCGTAGCGAGATCTATGTTATCAAGGTATACTTTCGGCTCAATCGTTGGTTTTATGGAATTTTTAGTACGAGTATAGCTAAACCCATAGATACTATCCCATTGAGCAATTTCTGGAATAGTTATAGTTATTTCAGAACTTTTTGCTTTAATCTTATCGATTAACTTTCTATCTAAGTGATCAATTTCAGATTTCTCTTTGACCTTTCTTATATTATCAACCCACGAAAAATTATTTTTATACGAGTCGTTTGTATAGTAACCAAAAAGCAAATCAACCAGTTGGGATATTTCATCCACATCCATTTCTATACCAAATGAATAAACAGCGTCACCTCCTGAGATGTTTTTTAGATCCACGCCATTTTTGGGTGAACCTGTAACAGCTCTAAGAACATCTCTCGAAATATCAATACCAAATACACCAACAGAAGACTCTCTAGAAGCTTGCGACTTTTTCTGTACTGCTTGATCTTCTAGTGTGAAAAGGTCAACGCTGCGCAAACTATCATGATTAAGTGTATTGAGCGCAGTTTTTATTCCAAAATCATGCACAAAATATTTTGTATCTATCAAGAATCGGCCATAACCGAAAGTAAAAGCCATTGTAGCTTTGGCTGTTTTTATAATAAGAACTGCTGAGCTAGAACGATTTGAAAGTTCATCTAATGTAACACCAGTAATATCCTCAGTAAAAACACTCCATTTCGGCTTTTTCTCTGTCGGGATTTTTACAAATAGTTTTCCTTCAATCTCATGTTTACCATCAATTTCATAAGCGTTAACCTGAGATGACCCTTTTAGATAATCGTCTGTTTGCAGCGAAGCATGTTCATTCTTTGCCAAGAATGCGTTCAAATATAAGTATGGCTTTTTATCTTCCACTGAAAATTAACTCCTTAGTCGCAAATGCTCAACTAGGCTCATAATCTGTTATTAAGGAAAGTAGGTCAAGAACTGGCATGGGAAAGTGGTCAGGATGTGATTACTGAATGATTTTGGGGCACTTCCAAGTTACCAGATCAGAGGACTTGCCGCTGAGTACGGAGTGGTTTTCCCTTTGTCTATTAAATCACTGCGGAGTCATTTGCCGTTAGCGATTGAAGATGCTGAGAATCAATTGTCTAATGTTATGAGAAGCTTACTGCAAACACTGCACTGTAACTTTATCAATATCAGCGACGAAATTGATGAAGTTACTCAAAGCATAACCAGATTGAGCCAACAACATCCAAGGTATGAGGCAGTTAAGAATATCCCTGATTTTGGTCCGATTTTGACTGCTGAAATTATTAGTGAAGTAGGCTCTGGCAAACAGTTTCAAAATGGTCGGCAATTCTCAGCTTGGTGTGGATTAGTTCCCAAACGAAATAGCTCGGTTGCGTGGTAATGTATTGAGTGATTTATGAAAGAACAATGCGATTAGTTGGAAAAAGCTCACAGAATTAGACTTATTTGAGTCATAATGATCGAGGTTTAATGTCCAATAACATTTTATTAATCATAGCGTTACTTCAATGACTATTGGTTATGTGCAACAAAAGTTCACTTTGACTCTGGCAAGGGTTTTTCTACGCTTAATAGTGATTTAAACGTCAGATGAAAGGAGAACACAATGGCGAGATTCCAACAAGACATCCCTAATCGAGTTACGGTTTATCATGATGATCTTGACCAAGAAAAAGCGCTAAAAAATGCAATGCTGCCAGAAAAACCAAGGTACTTTAACGGCTCACCAACCTATGAAGCCTCTAGCGTTGATGAATTCCGAAGCAAATTGAGTCAAATAGGCATGTCTCTTGATATGTAAGCTCAGCGAGTTACGCAGATAGCAGCTCTAGGGGCTGCTTTTTTTATGCCTGATGGCGATTTTATGCTTGTCAAACCAAGAAATGACAATCATGCGTCATGAACTCGCGTTCTAGGCTGGATCTTTACCATATTCCTACCACAATTTACTTACAGATTTAATAATAAATTCGAGTGATTGGCTCTGCTCTGTAGTCGTTATGGCAATAGAGTGAATAAGGAATTTGTAATGAGAAATTTAGGATTTAGGAAGTTACTGCTTATATCGATCATCGCACTGGTGGTGTTTTCTGTGACGGTGTCGAGCTATGTTTCATACATTAAGCAGAAAGAGACATTGGTTGATCTGATCACTAGAAGCAATCAGGAGTATGTCAAAGCTCAAGCTGAGCAGGTCGGTGGCAAACTGAATGAAAAAGTGGCGGGTTTGGACAAAGTTGGGGCGTTGTTTGCGAATCAACCCATCACAGGCAGTGAACAAGAGTTCATTGATTTGACTCACTTGATAGCTGGTGGAATGAACCTTAACAGTTCTGTGGTGGCATTTACCAATGGTGATGCCTACTGGAACCAGACAGCAAACACGTGGCCGAATCACAAATACAATGGTGACGTTACAACTCGAAGTTGGTATCAGCTCGGAAGACAAAGTCCAACGGCCGCAATGACGGAGCCCTATTTAAGCAGTGACGGGGACACCTACTGGGTGTCGATAGTGCGCAAGACACTGAGTGGCATGATCTCAGTTGATATGCAGCTAGGGTTTCTCAACGAAATCGTTAAAAGTGCCAACGATATTCCTGGTGCCTTCGCGATGATCCTTAATCACGATAATACCGTTCTGGCTTCTTCTCTCTCTCTGGTTAAAGCAGGAGAGAAGGCAGACAAATACGCTTGGTTGGCAAACGTTGCTCGCCAGTCAATCGGAGTGAATGAGGCGGTATTTGAAGGTCAGATTGACTCCGTCGAAAAACTATTTTTTTCGCACAAAATCAATGTTGCAGGTAAAAGTTGGTACTTCGTTACTGGGCTGGACAAAGAAGTTGTTTTCTCTGATTTGGTTTCGGCGAAACAAGCCGCGATCGCCACGGCATCCATAGCAACCATGGTGAGTGTCATACTAGCAATGCTAATTATGCAGGTTCTTTACCGACCCATTTTAGTATTAAAACAGACCATGCTTGGTCTGAGCCAAGGAAACGGCGATCTCACTCAGCGCATCGAAGTCAAAACGAAAGACGACTTGGGAGAGATCTCGGAAAGTGTTAACTCCTTTATCGGTAGCCTGCAGACCATGATGTTAGAGATTCGCCAGATGACGGAAAATCTCAATGAGAATGTCGATCGGATGAAAGATCAGAGTCAGAGGAATAGCGTTATTCTCCAAAATCATGTTCAAGAGACAGAACAAGTGGTGACAGCCATTGAGGAAATGAACTCTACGGCTGATTCGATGGCAACGGATGCGGCGAATACGGCGCAATTGACTCATAAAGCGAGTGAGGCGAGTAGCGCTTCTAAGAATACCGTGACACAAGCGCAGAAAAATGTTCAAGAGTTAGTCGAAGACGTAAGCACGGCATCTGGAAACGTAAATAATATGGCGGCCGAGACGGATGGAATTAATACCATCCTTGGTGTGATTGGCGATATCGCTGAACAGACCAATTTATTGGCGCTAAATGCAGCCATTGAGGCGGCACGCGCAGGGGAGCAGGGGCGTGGTTTTGCTGTGGTGGCCGACGAGGTGCGCAACCTTGCTAGCCGAACCAAAACCAGTACTGAAGAAATTGAAGCGGCGTTAGCAAGCTTGTTACGTGGCAGCCAATCCGTGGTGGATTCGATGGAATCGACCAAACAGAAGTGCGCCCAAACTGCGCAAGGGGCTGGTGAAGTGGCAGAAAGTCTCGATGTGATGAGTCAATTTGTGACGGATATAAACGACCTCAGTACCCAAATCGCGACAGCCGCAGAAGAGCAAAGTAGCGTAACTCAAGAGTTAAGCCGCAATATGAGCGCAATCAATGACATTGTTGGTGAGTTGGATGCCAATGGACAACAAGCATTAGAAGAGGCGCAAAGAATTTCAGATATGAATCAGACACTGAGTGATATCGTCGCTCGCTTTAAACTCTCTTAGTTCATTTGCTATTGGCTGAAAATATAAGAGGTACCTCCGTGTACCTCTTTGGTTTTTAATTGGAGAGAGACAATATGGGTTCAGTTGGCAATTTGAGCTTGTAAAGCGCGGGAGCGGTTGAGTTGAGACATGACCAATACCGCGAAAAACATAGTAAACGCTGCAATAGCAAAGCCCCAATGAGTCATATCGTATCGCGCCAAATACGCAATCAGGATGTAACTGACACTTTGTACAGATGTGGAGAATAGCACCAATCCACCCTCGACTCTGCCACGCTGACTGACATCAATCGTATGATGCATCCAATTAGTGCGAGCAATACGATTTAAGGCATTAAAAAATCCAAACACTAACGTCATCATAAGGATGTACATTGGGTGTGTCGCGATGCTCATACCCACTAAGGACGCCGCTACGAGCGCCATTGAGTATTGCATGGTCGTTTGATGTGAGCTGAGTGAGAGCAGTCTGCTGACGAATATACCCGTCAGCAAAGAACCAAAACCAAAGGCGATGTTATAGCCCGCATACCAGTCTCCGGAAATGTCATTCTCAGCAAACCAAATTGGGACAAGTTTTCCTAAGAAAGTGAGAATTGGATAAGAAAGGCATGACATCAGCAGAAAAGCATAGAAGTGTGGCTGTTGAGCAAAGATGGTACGACTCTCTTTCATCTGTTCGACAAAAGAGTTTTGGTTGTTGCTACGCAGTTGCTGTTGATATGGTGTGACAATGTAACTCACAGCAGCGATAGCCGATGCAATGGCGGCAAACGTTGCAAATTCGACCATTCCCCATCTTTGCAGTAACATGACGCCTAATGCACCAGCACCAAGGGTTGTCGCCTGCATTACAATCTCTTGCTTACCTGAAATAGAAGCATATTCATGACGCTGATAGTTCTCTTGGGTAAACGCGTTGTTCGTCGACCAGGCTAAATTGCTACTGACCCAAAACACCAATTGAGCACCGGCGAGGAGCCAGTGAGAGTCGAGATTAATAAGGTATGCGACCAATACGATGGTTGCGGTGAGAGACTGAACCACTTGAACAAGGATCAGCAATAATTTCCGTGAGTGACGATCAATTAAGGTCGCAAAAAATGGCGTGAGGACAAATGATGTTGCGGTACAGGTAAGCGCAACCAAGGCAATGAATGTTCCCATATCGGGTGTGCTTAACATGACCCACGGCAAAGCCATCATGAAAAGACCGGATGAAATACCATCAAAAAAGCGCCCTGAAAGGTAAGGCAAAGTTCTATTTTTCGTCACTAGTCTCATCGAAATATCCTTATGTAATCTGACTGAGTTAGTGCTACTGTAAAACCTCAAGTTAACTTGAGGTAAAGCGCGAATTTTAATTTTTTTTGGAGTGCAATATGGAAATGAGTGTGGGAGAAGTGGCGAAAAGAGCGCAAGTCAAAGTCTCAGCGCTACACTTCTATGAGCAAAAGGGATTGATCTTCAGTTGGAGAAATCAGGGCAATCAACGTCGCTATCATCGCAGCGTACTGAGGCGTATCGCAGTGATTAAAGCCGCTCAGGAAGTCGGACTAACGCTGGAGGAAATTGCGGAGTCACTGGGTCATTTGCCTAAGCATCAGGCTCCTAGCCGTCAGGAATGGGAGCAGATGGCATCCGGATGGAAAGAGCGTTTGGAGCACAGAATTCAGCAGCTTAAAGCTCTTCAAGATGATCTAGGTGGCTGTATCGGCTGTGGTTGTTTGTCTATGGAATCCTGTGCTATCTACAACCCTCAAGATATTCGTGCTGAAACGTTCAAAGGTAAAACCATGCTCACCAACCCTGAAGAGTGGTCACAAGGAGAGGGCGAACCCGAGTAACATTGGCAGTGTCAGCACACTAAAGAAGTTACTGAACAGCACCATTGACGCGACTTTCGTTGGCTCTATCTGAAAGCGCTCAGCAAACAGATAGTTCATCACCGCTGGTGGTAGCATGGTAAAGAGCACCATCATTTGTAGCTGCATCGGCGGTAGAGGAATGAATAGATAGATCACCATGAAAGCAGCTGCACCGGTTGCCAGTGATTGCAACGTACATAAGATTCCCACTTTTATGCCGCTCAACCTGAGGTTACACATCTGTGCTCCAAGCGAAAGCAGCATGACAGGAACAGCCGCCTGACCGAGTAACGAGGTCGCTTCATAGAGTGGTGTCCATACACCGATATCGGAAACGTTAAGGATTAGCGCTAAGCTTGCCGCGATAAAGATCGGCATCTTTACGATCTGTTTGAAAGGGTTACCTTCACTGAGGAGTGCTAAACCGAGGCTAATATGTAGGCAAGCCGAAACCACAAACAGCAAAACCGCTGACCCGAGCGCACTGCCTCCGAAAGTGTAAGTGAACAACGGGATAGCGAGGTTGCCACTGTTACGAAACATGTGTGGAGGCGCCCAAGCTTTATAGTTTATCTTGGTGAGTTTGCACACGGGAAGCATGAGGATGCCAGGTAACAGCACCGCGATGGCGGCAGCGCTTAAAAGCGGCACTTGCTCAGTATCCAGAGGCATAGCGACCAGCGATGAAAATACCAACGCAGGGGTGAACGCATCCATATTTATACGGTTAATCGGCCTAAAGTCGGGTTTAAGCCATCTACCAACGGAAAAGCCAACGGCAATCAGCGCGAACACAGGGAAGAGAATCCCGACCACTTGTTGAAACATTTCAATCCTTGAATAGCGTTATACAACTTAGACTAACTTACTGGATCTTAAATCATTAAAACAGGGTAATGTCGCTTATAACGTCAATGTCAGTTGATTCACGCGCGGTTGCTCTGCTAACTACTTACGATATTTATGCAGCACATTGACGGGAATGTGACAGTAGTCATTTGGAAATCGAGTTAATCGATCTTGGTGCTCGTCATCGCTCTTGACGTAATTGGTCAGCAGCATCACTTCAACTGCAATTTTCTTGCTGTCAGGACGCGCAGCAATGTACTGGCGGGCTTGATTTAAGTGCTGCTCATCTCGGCTGTAAACACCGGTACGATACTTCTTACCGATGTCTTCTCCTTGCTGGTTAACGCTATAAGGATCGATAATCTCGAACAGATAATCCATTAACTGTTCAACAGAGAGCAATTCAGGATCGAACTCAGTACGAACACATTCTGCGTAGCCATCATATTGCCCCGAGGTTGTGCTTGAGGTGCCATTGGCTCTACCAGCTTCAGTGGTGACAACGCCGGGTAAATGGCGCATAAACTCTTGCACACCCCATAAACATCCGCCTGCAATATAGATCTCGTGTAACAAAACATGGCTCCGTTGGTCGATTTAGACTGGCAATTAAAACAAATTCCGCTGCCTAGGAATAGTGATCATTCGTCAAGTGAATCTGTACACAGATATAACCGGAAGCATGGAGAAAAAGAGAACAGGTAAGACGAACTGGCGGATATCGCTTGCGGGTCGGAAGGGCTGGTTTTTGTGAACTGGCGTTAAGTTTTAAAGAAATTATTCATGACAATCTGGAAAACTTGAGCTCTTGATTCACTTTTTTAATTCATAGGCTAAATTTATATGTGCTAGGTTTCTTATGCGAATGGATCTGCCAATGATACCGTTTATAAAGAATAATAAATTGGCGCTTAGTGTTTCTGTGCTTATGTTGTGCGCGGTAGCTTGGGGCGTGATAAACGAAGTGAAGATGAGTCAGATGACGACCTCTTCAAAAATAAGAATAGGGGTTTCTCTAACACCCTTATCATCGCCTTTTTTGGTTGCTGACCAACTGGGCTTTTTTAAATCCTTTAATCTAGATGTCAGCTTACACCCTTGTTCGAGTGGTGCCGCTTGTACAAACCTGATGCTAGATCGCAATGTTGACTATGCAACGGCATCGGAGTCTGTTGTGATGTTCCAAAGCTTTCAGCGTGATGATCTTTCTTTGCTTGTCAGCTTTGTTGAATCAGACAACGACCTCAAACTTCTCACACTCGTGCCTGCCAGTATTCACAGCGTCAACGAGTTGGAAGGTCGTAGGGTAGGCATTATCAAGGGCACGGCCAGTGAGTTCTATTTCGACTCGGTACTTATCAGCAACAATCTCAAGCATATGCCCGTAGAGAAAGTCTATTTGCAACCACACGAGATGGTACCGGCACTGCTTTCGTATCGAGTTGATGCAATATCGGCATGGGAACCAATGGGCTTTGAAGCGGATTTATTCTCTGTTGCGGATGTCGCGAATCTAGGGGTTAAAGGGATCTATCAATTGTCATTTAACCTGATTGCTCGCTCACCTTATCTAGAGTTTGTTGGTGATGAGCCGACCCGCTTACTACAGGCTCTTGATAAGGCGATTGAATGGATAAACAGCAACCCAGAGGAGGCGATTGCGATGATCGCGACACGACTTGACCTTCCGCCTAGCCAAGTCAAGTGGACATGGCAGGACTACCTGTTTCGCTTATCCTTGGGTAATTCGCTACTCTCAAACTTGCAATTACAATCTCGCTGGGCGATTGAAATGGGGTTAGTCGAAAACTCGCCGCCGGATTTCAGAGAGCTACTTTACCCTTATCCGTATCAGCAAGCGATGGAACTGAGGGATTGACGCTATGTTGGATTCTCTGTTCAAGAAAATGTTTATCCTTTCAACGACAACGATGATGTTGACGTTATTCATTGTTATCTCTTTCTCAAAGATACATGCCGAACAGAAGCTAACGAAATTCGAGCTGGATCAGCTTATTGAGCTACAACTGTGCGTCGATTTATTACGCAGCCAATTATGGGTGTTTAAACAGTTTGGTGACCAGCCAAGTTTGCATCAGGTCGAGATCGCACACGCTGAGTTGGACACTAAACTCACCGCTTATAAGAGTAGCAACATTCTCCTCGACAACATTCAACACATGAACCGAAGCCTTCATATTTTGCTACTGCAAGAAAAAGAGCTCTATTTTGATGGTTCTGGTAGACGCAAAGAAACGGATTCTGACGATATCAATGCACGTAACCTGCTGCATTCGCGCTACAACATGATCGTGCAAAACATGACAGAGGAGCTTGCTTACGTTCATCAGCTTGTCTTGAATCGTAATGTCACCAATCTACAGAGTGTTATGGCGACAGCTGCTGCGTGGCTGATCATCTGTTCCATTTTAGTGAGCGTCACCGCTTGGCTAATTTTGTTCCGTTTTAAATCGGGTGCAGAAGCAATGAAAGCAGCGATCATCGATCTTGCTAAGGGGAAATTGGACACCAAGGTTGAAGCGGTAAAAATGGACAGTGAGTTTCGTGTTATCGCCAGCTTTTTTAATCAAATGACCGTCTCGTTGTGTCGCTCGACGGTCACACGTAAAGAGCTTGAAGAAGAAGTGCTCAGACAGACTCGACAGCTCAAACATAAGCAGGAGCAACTGCTGTTCTTATCCGAACATGATCCACTCACCAACCTAATGAACCGCCGCGCATTTGATAAACAGCTTGAGAATGCGATGATCAAAGCTAATCGCAGTGGCTGTAAATTGGCGTTGCTGTTTATTGATCTCGACGAGTTCAAACAAGTTAATGACACCTATGGTCATGATGCTGGTGATGTGGTGTTAGTCAACATTGCGCAGCGATTAGAAGAGAGTGTACGCGAGTCGGACTTTGTTGGTCGTTTAGGTGGGGATGAGTTTGTTATCTGCTTAGACTTGCTTCACGATCTGTCCATTGTCGATAAAAAAGTTCAGCAAATCATAGACGTCATCAGTCAGCCGATTGTATTTGACGGCCACACGCTTGTTATTGGGGCGAGTGTTGGTGTTAGCCATTATCCGGAACAGACCAAAGATAAAGATTCATTGCTCAGCTTAGCTGACGAAGCGATGTATAGCGCGAAAGGTCGCAGTGGGGGGGATGAGAAGGCCAATAAGCCGGCAGCCTCTTCAGAGTCAAATGTGGTCAATTTATCACAACGCTCCAAGTAACCTTAGCGTCTAGTGTACATTTTGTTTAACACAGTCCTTACAAGTGATTTCCTGTCAGATCTCGACATTTTTGTCATTAATCGACATCTTATGCGGGTTTGATTCACCGGTTTGTGAATCTGATTGCCCATCGAAATACGTCATCGTTATGTCTATTTCGATTTTGGTACTAATGGATAGGAAGTCTAAATGGATAAAGAACATAGTTTGCGCGAAAACTTACTTGCGCTTGTTTTGGGTAGTGCTCTGGTCTCACTGGGTGTTATCTTTTTCAATAAAGTCGGTCTGCTGACAGGCGGTACTGCGGGATTGGCAATCTTCCTGACTAAGGTGAGTGATTTCAGTTTCGGCCAAATCTTCTTTGCGCTCAACTTGCCGTTTTACATTTTATCCGTCACCCGAATGGGATGGCGATTCACGCTCAATACCTTCATTGCCGTTACTATTGTTTCATTCGCGGTTGACCACTTACACCATGTCATAGAGATTGCACGCATTGACCCATTCTATGCGGCGCTTCTTGGCGGAGGGATGATCGGTATTGGGATGCTGGTGATATTCCGTCACAAGATGAGCTTAGGTGGATTCAATATTTTAGCGCTGTTTCTGCAAGAACGATTTGGTATTCGTGCTGGTAAAGTGCAGATGGCATTAGACTGTACGATTGTGATCATGTCTTTGTTTATTGTCGATATTTCGCTGATTGCTCTGTCGGTAATGGGCGCAGTCGCGACCAACTTGATTCTGGCAATGAACCACAAGCCGGGTCGTTATCAACCCCAAGCAACAACAGCATAGAAAAAGGCTTAGCTTCGGCTAAGCCTTTTTTATTTTCAGCCCTAAACCACCTACTTCAGTAGGTGGTTATCATTCAGTGAGGCTTTGCCTGTAGTTCTACCCATGTTAA